>NZ_JAFCLX010000060.1:0-42335 GCF_018130205.1 Bradyrhizobium sp. AUGA SZCCT0222 | reverse complement strand
TCTCCCCGGAGACGAGTTCTTGGTTGACTCCGTCACCGCCGGTTCAGCTCACGCTTAGCCGACGGCTTGACGCCAGCAACGGGCGCCAGGACCACACGGTTTTGCCGTACGCTCGATCCACGCCATCGTCAGACGTAGACCAGCGTCCACCGCAACCCGCCCAACGTCCGTGACGACGGCCGACGCCCTTCTGACCAGGACGGGATGACGATAGATGCGCACTGATTTGGGTCGACCGACAACAAGAATATTTTTGATTTACAGAAATTTTCCACTTGACACGATTTCTGAAACTCAGCACTGATTTGCCCGTCGGGTTGTTTTGTCGCAATCAACCGTCATTGCGAGCCAACGGGTCGCGCGAATGCGCGCCCGATGACAGGCTCCGCGAAGCAATCCATGGCACGGCTTGGCGTAATATGGATTGCTTCGCTACGCTCGCAATGACGAGAGAACCGACCAAGCAACGTCCCGCGGTGCGGTGCACCGAGCTGTGAATGGTTTAACCCGCACCTTCCACAAATCTCGAACTGCCGATACACTGCACCGGCGCTACCGAGAGTGGAAAGGACGTACGATGGCCGATGTCACCGTCAACGCCGGTACCCCGTCAAGCAGCGTCGAACCGAGCCTTCACAGGGTCATGGGCCCCTGGCTGCTCCTCCTGTTTATCGTCGGCGACATTCTCGGCACCGGGATCTATGCGCTGACGGGCCAGGTCGCCAAGCAGGTAGGCGGGGTGGTGTGGCTGCCCTTCGTGGTCGCATTCGTGGTCGCGCTGGTGACGGCGTTCAGCTATCTCGAACTGGTCACGAAATATCCGAAAGCGGCGGGCGCGGCCCTCTATACCCACAAGGCTTTCGGCATCCATTTCATCACGTTCATCGTCGCCTTTGCGGTGATGTGCTCGGGGATCACCTCGGCATCGACGGCCTCCCGGGCGTTCGCGGCGAACATGTCGCACGCGATGGGGCTCGGCCTGACCGGTTTTGGCATCACCGTCACGGGTCTTGCTTTCATGGCGGTCGTTGCAGCGGTCAACTTCCGCGGCGTCGGCGAAAGCGTGAAAGCCAATGTGGTGCTCACCTGCGTCGAGCTGACCGGTCTGCTGATCATTATCGTCATCGGCCTTTGGGCCATCGGCCTCGGCCAGGGCGACGTGTCGCGCGTGATGCAGTTTCGCTCGACCCCGGACGGCGGCATGTTCTGGCCGGTGGTCGCAGCGACCACGCTCGCGTTCTTTGCCATGGTGGGCTTTGAGGATTCGGTCAACATGGCCGAGGAATGCAAGGATCCAACCCGCCACTTCCCAAAAGTGCTGCTTGCGGGCCTTGCGATTACCGGTGTCATCTATGTTCTGGTCTCGATTTCCGCGATCACGCTGGTGGCTCCGGAGCAATTGGGCGAAGGCGAGACCCCTCTTCTGCAAGTGGTTCAAAAAGGCGCGCCCGGTTTCCCGCTCTGGATCTTCGGCTTCATCACCATGTTCGCGGTCGCGAACAGCGCGCTCATCAACATGCTGATGGCCAGCCGCCTTGTGTATGGCATGAGCCGCGAGCATGTGCTTCCGCCCACCCTCGGCAAGGTGCACGCGACGCGGCGCACGCCCTATGTCGCGATTGGCTTCACGACGCTGCTGGCCTTCGGACTGATCACCTTTGTCGGCGAGGTGCCGGCGCTCGGAGGCACCACGGCGCTGCTTTTGTTGTGCGTGTTCACGGTGGTCAATGTTGCGGTGCTGGTGCTTCGGCGCGACCCTGTCGATCATCAGCATTTCCGCACGCCGACTATTCTGCCGATCCTGGGGGCGGTGTTCTGCGCCTTCCTGACCGGTCCCTGGACCGGCCGTGACCCTGTGCAGTACCGCATCGCCGGCGTTCTGCTCGCGGTCGGCGTCGTTCTCTGGTTCGTCACGGTCATGGTCAACCGCGCGACCGGGGTGAAGCGCGCGGACCCGGATGCGGAAAATCTCGGTCGCGGCGGGCCTGTCAACTAGGCGGCGATCGGCGTCGACAGGCTTGGAATCCGGTCTCGCCGACCACGCCGAGCGGGTTCCGACGCCTGGAAAGAACGCATTCGTGCACCTACATCGGTGGTGACCCAATCGAAATGAGGGATGACCCGATGTCGGCGATGCCGGAAGTGAAATCAGCGGACGCAAGCATCGAGAAAACGGTCATCAGCACCATCGTGCTCGGGTTCGCGGCCGACCCGATGACGCGCTGGGTTTGGCCCGACGCGTCCGAATATCTCAGGGTGATGCCGCGATTCGTCAAAGCCTTTGGCGGCCGGGCATTCGAACATGGCACAGCCGACATCACGGACCACGCTCGCGCCGCCGCCCTGTGGCTGCCGCCAGGCATCGAGCCCGACGACACGGCGATGGGCGCAGTCATGGAGGGCTCGCTGCGCCCGGAGATCGCCGACGATGTTGGCGTGCTGATGAAGGGCATGGCCGAACATCATCCGCATGAGCCGCATTGGTACCTGCCGCTTTTTGCCGCCGATCCGAAATGGATCGGGCAAGGGCTCGGCGCGCTGTTGATGAAACACGCGCTTCGACGCTGCGACGAGCAGGGCACCGCCGCCTACCTCGAAAGCTCGAATCCGCGCAACATTTCCCTCTACGAACGCCACGGCTTCAAGATCATCGGCAGGATACAAAGCGGCTCTTCTCCCGCAATGACGCCAATGCTGCGGGCGCGACCCTGAGCCCACAGGCCTGATTGGTTCAACGGATCCGCGCACACCCTGCAGAGTTCGTGACGTGGATCACGCTCCCGGCTGAGCGCCCGTTCTACCCTCCCCGGCACGGTGGATGAGGCGTCCATCGGTCTAAAAGGGAGATCACGGATGCAAAACGATCACGAGTTGAACATCGACGAGCTGTCCGCGGTGTACGGAGGCATGGCTACGTCCAGGGACGGCACGATGCCCCATCCAAAGCCTTCGCCGATGGATCAGCTCATCAAGTGGATTCTCGGCATGTTCAAGTGACAACGGTCCGCGGAGCGGACTGACGCAACAGTCCGCCCTGCGGCCCTCGGCCGACTTCAAGGCGCCATTCCGTCGATCGCTGGTTCGGCTGCCGGTTGCGGCGGCCGATTTCCTGTTTCCCCAACAACGCTTTTGCACAATCAGCGCGATAGTGATCACCGCCCCTGTCCACGGTGGCGCGGCAGCGTGCTAGCCTTGCGCCGGCACCTGCGGAAACTGTCGGAGGAAACCCTGCATGGGCAAGCGGATCAGTCGCTGCGTTGAACTGCTGGAGCAGGATCAGGCGATCTATTATGACGGAGCGCACAGCGGCCATGTGCTGACCCATGCGCAAGGCCGCATCGATGCCGGGACCTGGGCCGACTACATGAATGTCGGCATGGAGCACGGCGCTTTCGATATGGCCGGCCTTGCCGAGTACATGCGCGGCATGGTCGATGCCGGGCCGACGCGTTCCGGGCACCGCACGCCGACGGTCATCGTCGAGGCGCCGGTCAATGGCATCGACGCCGCGCATGTACGTTACAACGCCTGGCAGTTCCGCCAGATCCTCGGCCGCGGCGTGCATGGCATCCTGCTGTGCCAGGCGGAAACCGCCGACGCGGTGCGGGCCTTCGTGGAATCCTGCCGCTATCCACACAACACTGATGGCGTCGATCCCGAAATCCCCTCGCCGCTGGCACGGATGGCGGGAGCGATACGCGCAAAAGACGGCGGCATCGACGCCGCCGGCCGCAAGCTGCTCGGCATCGGCACGCGGGGGCGCGGATCGGAAACCACGGCGGCACCTGTGTGGGGCCTGACCACCGAAGAATATATGGCGCGCTGCGATCCCTGGCCGCTCAATCCGAAAGGTGAACTGCTGCTGGGCGTGAAGCTGGAAAGCCCCGAGGGCGTCGCCAATTGCGAGGAGATCCTTGGCGTGCCCGGACTGGGATTTGCCGAGATCGGCCCGGGCGACCTCAGTCTTTCGCTCGGCTATCGCGAAATTCCCCGCGAACCCTTTCCGCGGGAAATGCAGGCGGCGCGGAATCGCATTCTGGCGGCCTGCCGCAACAACGGCGTCGCATTCCTGCAAGGCTGCACGGCGGACAACATCACGACACGAATTGACGAAGGCGTGCGCGTAATCGCGGGGCATAGCGAGGCCGCCGCCATCAAGGGCCGGGCACACCAGAAGCGGAAACTGCCGGTGTAGCCGAAGCGGATTGGGGCGGCCCCTGGATCACGCCGGAGGGCGGGCTTTCGGCAATGGCCCCATGCGGGCAAGCACCTCGTTCGGCACCCCGTAGAGCTTGATCACGTGGTCGATCTTGTTGAGACCGCAGGCCTCGCGCTGCACGACGAAGAGCCAGAGCGCATACCCCGCCTGTTCGACGAGACGATCGCGGATTTTTCGATCGGAGTTCGCCGTCCGCGGACATGCGGCAAGTGCCGTCAGCGCGGCCTCGAGCCGCCGTCCAAGCCGTCCGAGCGCTGACGCCCTCTCCTCGGCGATCTCGTATTGGAGAGTTGCGTATCCGGATTGAAGTAAATTGAACGCCATAGCGGCGCGCTCCGAAACATGGCCTGCCAACTAGCACTTATAATATTGGCCGGTACGGGGTGGTTCAAGACAGGCGCGCCCCTAGTCCTCGTTCGCCTTGAACCGCCCCAGCCCCTGCATCACGAACGGCGCTACCAGCGCGATCAGCGCGATGCCGAGCAGCGTCGCCGACATCGGGCTTTGCAGCAGCGCCATGGGATCGCCGAGGCTGATCGACATCGCGCGGCGCAACTGGCTTTCGGCGATCGGCCCCAGGATCAGACCGACCACGACAGGCGCGATCGGAAAATCGAACCGACGCATCAGGAAGCCCATCACGCCGAAACCCGCCAGCATCGACAGTTCGACCACCGACGGTTTTGCCGCGATGGTGCCGGTGGTCGCAAAGACCAGAATGCCGGCGTACAGCCACGGCTGCGGGATCGCGAGCAGTTTCACCCACAGGCCGACCAGCGGCAGGTTGAGCACCAGCAGCATGACGTTGGCGATGAACAGGCTGGCGATCAGGCCCCACACCAGATCGGGCCGCTCGGCAAACAGCAGCGGCCCCGGGTTCAGGCCGTATTGCTGAAAGCCCGCCAGCATCATCGCGGCGGTCGCCGAGGTCGGAAGCCCCAGCGTCAAGAGCGGCACGAGGGTGCCGGCGGCGGATGCGTTGTTGGCGGCTTCCGGCCCCGCGACGCCTTCGATCGCGCCCTTGCCGAATTCCTCGGGATGTTTCGACAGCCTCTTTTCAGTTGAATAAGACAGAAAGGTTGGAATCTCCGCGCCGCCGGCAGGCAGCGCGCCGATCGGAAAACCGAACATGGTGCCGCGCAGCCACGGTTTCCACGACCGTTGCCAGTCCTCTTTGGTCATCCATAGCGAGCCGCGCACCGGCTCGAGCTTTTCTTCGGAGTGATGACGGCGCGAGACGACGTAGAGCGCCTCCCCCACCGCGAACAGGCCGACCGCCAGCGTCGTCACTTCGACGCCGTCGAGCAGTTCGGGGATGCCGAAGGCGAGCCGGGGCTGGCCGGTGAGCTTGTCGATGCCGACGAGCCCGAGCGTCAGCCCGATGAACAGGCTGGTCAGTCCGCGGATCGGCGAACTTCCGAAGGTTGCCGACACTGTGACGAAAGCCACGCACATCAACGCAAAATAATCTTCCGGCCCGAAGTGCACCGCAAAGTCGACCAGCCAGGGCGCCAGAAAGGCGAGACCAATGGTGGCGATGGTGCCGGCGACAAACGAGCCGATTGCGGCGGTCGCCAGTGCAGGCCCGCCGCGGCCGGCCTTGGCCATCTTGTTGCCCTCCAGCGCGGTCGCCATCGATGCGCTCTCGCCGGGCGTGTTGATGAGGATGGCGGTGGTGGATCCGCCATACATGCCGCCATAATAGATGCCGGCGAACATGATCAGCGAACCGCCGGGATCGAGCTTGTAGGTCACCGGCAGCAGCAGGGCGACGGTGAGCGCAGGCCCTATGCCGGGCAACACGCCAACCGCGGTGCCGAGCAGCACGCCGATCAACGCATAGAGCATGTTCATGGGTTGGATAGCGACAGCCATGCCGTTGGCGAGCGCGACGAAGGCGTCCATCAAAACAGCCTTTCCAGTGGGCCGGCGGGAAGGCTCAACGTCAGCAGCCGACTGAAGGCGACATAGATCAAGGTGGTCATGACGAAGCCGATGGCGAGATCGGCGAGAATGGCGCGCCGCCCGAAGGCCGTCGCCGTGGCGACGAACAATGCCGTGGTCGCCGGGATAAAGCCGCCGCCAAGACCGATGATGGCGATCAGCAGCGCCAACCCGCCAAGAATCAGCCACACCGCTTTGGCATCGGCACTCTCGCGTGCCGGCAGATTGCCGCGCAACGCCTCGACCAGATTGCCGATCGCGAGAATGCCGAGCCCCACGGCGATGACGACAGGCATCACGTGGGGTCCCATGCCGTAGGGATTGTTGGATTGCAGCTGGCTCGCGTCCCACACCAGCACCGCAGCCAACGCCGCGAGCGCGAGCGCAATGACCACGCCCGCGGCATCGATGCGCCGCGGCGCCGAACTCTGCGAACCGCTATCCGACGTCATGATTTGACGAGGCCGACCGACTTCAGCACGTCGGTGACGCGCACCGTTTCCTTCTTCAGGAAATCCGCGAACGCGTCGCCGGAAAGATAGGCGTCATCCCAGCCCTTCTGCTTGAGAACATCTTTCCAGGCGCCGGACTTGACCATCTTCTCCACCGCATCGCTCAGCGTCTTCTTCTGTTCCGCCGTGATGCCGGGGGGCGCCATCACCGCGCGCCAGTTGGCCAGCACGAGGTCGATGCCCTGCTCCTTGAAGGTCGGAATATCGCTGCCGGGGATCCGCTTTTCCGACGTCATGCCGATCGCGCGCAGTTTGCCGGACTTGATCTGACCGTCGTATTCGCTCATTCCCGAAATGCCCGCGGTGACCTTCCCGCCAAGGATGGCCGCCAGCGACTCGCCGCCTCCGGAAAACGGGATGTAGTTGACCTTCTTGGCGTCGGCGCCCACGGCGCCCGCGAACAATGCCGCCATCACATGGTCGACGCCGCCGGCCGAGCCGCCGGCAAAGGTGACCTTGGCGATATCGGCCTTGAGCGCGGCGGCCAGATCCTGCGCCGTCTTGATCGGCGAATTCGCCGGCACGACGATGACCTGGATTTCCTCGGTGAGCCGCGCAATCGGCGTCACCTGTTCGAGCGTGACCGGCGATTTGTTCATGGCGAGCGCGCCGACCATGACGAAGCCGTTCACCATCATCTGGTTACCGTCGCCCTTGGCGCCGTTGACGAACTGCGCGATGCCGACGCTGCCGCCCGCGCCGGCAACGTTGGTGACCTGGACGCTGCGCGCGATACCGGCGGCGACAAATGCCTGCTGCATCGCACGCGCGGTCTGATCCCATCCGCCGCCGGGCGCCGCGGGTGCCATCAGCTTGAGTTCGAGCTGCTGCGACAGCGCCGGGCTGCCTGCCGCGAGCGTCAGCGCGACCGCCGCGCCGATGAGGCGCGTATAAAACGGGATCATGGGAGTTCCTCCAGGCTGATGCAGATGGCTACGCATTTGCCGCATCGTGTCATTTCGTCGCATATCAGCCGGAAAAGCCGCCGCTGTCCAGACGGACCGTTCGCCGTCGTGATGTTCCGCTGCAAAAACGTGGGGGCGGTATTGCCCGCCGACCCGCCCTGGACGTCCGTCCGCGTTTTCGCCGAAACTTCCGCCGCTCAGTCCGATTTCCCAGCCGGCATCACGCCGCCGAGCGCCACCGTGAGTTCAGCCGCCACCTCGCGGACGGTCTGGCCCAGCGATGGCAGGCGATCGTCGGTCAGACGGCTGGCCATGCCGGACACCGAGATCGCGGCCAGCGGCTCGCTGCAGTCGTTGTAGACCACGGCGGCGATGCAGCGCAGGCCCATGCAGGCTTCCTCGTCGTCGATGGCAAAACCCCGGCGGCGGACTTTTTCGAGCTCCTTGAACAGATCGCTCGGCCGCACGATCGACTTTTCGGTCAGGCGCGGCATGCCGTGATGGCGGATGATCGCGTTGACGTCCTCGTCGGACCAGGTCGCGAGCACGGCCTTGCCGACGCCGGAAGCCACCATCGCGACGCGCCCCCCGACCTTGGTCAGCGAGCGCATGATCTCGCGGCTTTCCATCCGCGTCAGCACGACGATGAATTCATCGTCGACGACGGCCAGGTTGGCGGTCTCGCGCGTCAGGTCGCGCAATTTGCGCAAATACGGCACGGCCTGCGCGGAGAAATTTCGGCGGCGGGCAAAGGTCGCGCCGACCGTAAAGGCGCGCGCGCCGACATGCCATTTCGATTCGGTGCGGTCGAACTGCACGAAGCGCCGGCTTTCCAGCGTCGACAGCAGCCGGTGCACGGTCGAGGTCGACAGCCCCGTGCGGATCGCAAGATCGCTCAGGCGATAGCCCTCGTCGTCTTCGGCGAGCGTTTCGATGATCGAGAGCGCGCGATCGACGGACTGCACGCCGCCGTCCCTCGACTCGGCCTCACTGTCCAAGCCCGATTTCGGCTCGAGTGGTTTGCGCCGGATCACGTTTCGCTTCATCGCGACCTGCCCGTTCTCCCTCGCCCCGCTTGCGGGGAGAGGGTCGGGGTGAGGGGGAGCTTCCACAAGGACGGTGAGAATTGGACTCGCGGAGAATCCCCCTCACCCGAATTCGAGCTCCGCTCGAATTCGACCTCTCCCCGCAAGCGGGGAGAGGTTAACAGTCGTCGCCAGCTCAGAGCAGGCCCGCGCCGCGCGCCCATTTGTACTTGGCGCCCAGCACTTCGACCGGCAGTTCGGTCGAGTAGGCATAGGCCGGGATGCCGTTCTGGTAGAGATATTCGGCGGCCTCCTCGACCTCGACGTCGCCGGCGAGCGAGGCGACGATCGGCTTCACAAAACCCTTGGCCTCCATCTCCTTCTTCACCTCGACCATGTTGCGGGCGAACACCATCGGCGGCGTGACGATGGTGTGCCAGTAGCCGAGGATCAGCGAGTGGATGCGATCGTCCGACAGGCCGAGCTTGACGGTGTTGACGTAGGTGATCGGTGGCTCGCCACCGGTGATATCCACAGGATTTCCGGCCGCGCCAAACGGCGGAATGAATTTCCGGAACGCCGTATCGAGATCCGGCGGCATCGCCATCAGCGACAGGCCATTATCGACACAGGAGTCCGACAGCAGCACACCGGAGCCACCGGCGCCGGTGATGATCAGGATGTTTTCGCCCTTCGGCGTCGGCAGGACCGGCACGCCGCGTGCGAATTCGAGCAACTGGCGCAGCGAGCGGGCACGGATCACGCCTGATTGCGCGAACACGTCCTCGTAGATCTTGTCGTTGCCGGCGAGCGCGCCGGTGTGCGACGAGGCCGCCTTGGCGCCGGCCGAGGTACGGCCCGCCTTGAGCACCACCACCGGCTTCTTCTTGGAGACGCGCTTGGCGGCTTCGGCGAAGGCGCGGCCGTCTTTCAGGTCCTCGCAATGCTGGGCGATGATCGCCGTGTTCGGATCCTGCTCGAAGAAAGCCAGGAGGTCATCCTCGTCGATGTCGGATTTGTTGCCGAGGCCGACGATCGCGGAGACGCCCATCTTGGCCGAGCGCGAGAAACCGATGATCGCCATGCCGATGCCGCCGGATTGCGACGACAGCGCCGCCGAACCCTTGACGTCGTAAGCCGTGCAGAACGTGGCGCAGAGATTGGCGGGCGTATAATAGAAGCCGTAGATGTTCGGCCCCATCAGGCGGACATTATACTTCTTGCCGATCTCGACGATTTCTTCCTGGAGCTCGGGCGCGCCGGCTTCGGCAAAGCCCGACGGAATCAGGACCGCGCCGGGAATTTTCTTCTCGCCGCATTCGACCAATGCACCGGCGACGAATTTTGCCGGGATCGCGAAGACAGCGGTGTCGATCACGCCGGGAACGTCCTTGACGCTCTTATAGGCCTTGTAACCCAGGATCTCCGCGGCCTTGGGATGGATCGGATAGATATCGCCTTTATAGCCGCCGTTGATCAGGTTCTTCATCACGGAGTTGCCGATCTTGCCGTCCTCGGCGGAGGCGCCGATCACGGCGACCGCCTTTGGCTGCATGATGCGGTTCATCGCGGCGACGATTTCTTCGGTCGGGCGCGGCGCCGGACGCGGCTTGTAGTCGAAGTCGACGACGATACGCACGTCGGCGGCGATCGCGTCGTTCTTGGTGGCGAATACCGGGTTGAGATCGAGTTCGACGATTTCGGGGAAGTCGCTGACGAGCTGCGACACTTTGACGATGACTGCGGCCAGCGCCTCGCGGTTGACGGGGTCACCGCCGCGCACGCCCTTCAGCATCTCATTGGCCTGGATGCCGTCGAGCATCGAGAGCGCGTCGTCCTTGGTGGCGGGCGCCAAGCGGAAGGTGATGTCTTTCAAAACTTCGACCAGCACGCCGCCGAGGCCGAAGGCCACCAGCTTGCCGAACGAGCCGTCGGTGATGGAGCCGACGATGACCTCGGTGCCGCCGGCCAGCATCTGCTGGACCTGGATGCCCTCGATCTTGGCGTCCGCCTTGTACTTCTTTGCGTTGGCGAGGATGGTCTCGTAATTCTTTTCCGCATCCGCCGCGGTCTTGACGCCGACCATGACGCCGCCGGCCTCGGTCTTGTGGAGAATGTCCGGCGAGACGATCTTCATCACGACCGGGAAGCCCATGTCGGCCGCGAGCTTGGCGGCCTCGGCCGCGGACTTGGCCACGCCCTCCTTCGGAACCGGAATTCCGTAGGCATCGCAGACCAGTTTGCCCTCTGGGGCCGTCAGGCTGGTGCGCTTATCGGCCTTCACCGCATCGAGAACTTTGCGGACTGCATCTTTGGGATTCGACATGGACTTCCTCCTGGGGCATATTTTATGGCATTTGGTATGCCAGCGCGGAGAAAGTCAAGTCACCTGATACCCCGGAAACGCTGAAAATACTGTCAACTTGACATGGTGGTATTTGGTATGCCAAAAATATTAGACGTTATTCCTGTTACAACTGGTCTCCCACCGGAGGAGACGAATCGTGCCCGCACGCAAACAACCCAAGGCCACGCCTGCCATGGCTGATGCAGATATCGCAATCGTTCGGATTGCACCTGAGACGAGCTTCAAGAACAAGGCCTATGAAGCCTTGAAGGAAGCTATTCTCAAGATGGATATCTATGCGACGCCCGAGCAGGTGATGCTCGACGAACGCGCGTTGTCCGAACGCCTCGGCGTCAGCCGCACCCCTATTCGCGAAGCCATCGCGATGCTGGAGCAGGACGGTTTCGTCAAAACCGTGCCACGCCGCGGCATCGTCGTGGTCCGCCGCACCAAGACCGAGATCGTCGACATGATCCGCGCCTGGGCCGCGCTGGAAAGCATGGCCGCGCGCCTGATCACCACCACCGCGCGCAAGAAGGACATCACGGCGCTGCGCGATTTCTTCAAGGATTTCGGCAAGGACCGCCTGCCGCAGGACCACGTCGAGGAATATTCCAAGGCCAATATCGCCTTCCACCAGGCGCTGATCTCGCTCTCGGAGTCGCCGGTGCTGGTCGATATGACCAACGACATCCTGCTGCATGTGCGCGGCTACCGGCAATTGACGATCGGCCGTACCGATCGCACCGCGACCTCGCTGCCCGAACATCTGGGCATGATCGAAGCGCTCGAAGCGCGCGATACCGAACTCGCCGAAAAGCGCGCACGCGATCACACGCTGGGCCTCGCCGCTTATGTCGAAGCGCATGGCCAAGAACTCTTTAGCTAGAGGACTGTTTAGTTAGCGAATTACCTAGTTAGAACGACTTCACAGCAGAAGACGATCAACTCGTCCGAACCAACACGATCAGGGAGAAAGTGGAATGTCCGTAACAGCAGCCAAGAGCATCGATACCAATCAAGCCGAGCGCGAGCTCACCGACGGCTTTAATCTCATGATCGATGCGCTGAAGCTCAACGGCCTTACCACGATCTACGGCGTGCCCGGCATTCCGATCACGGATTTCGGCCGCATGGCGCAGGCCGCGGGCATTCGCGTGATCTCGTTCCGCCACGAACAGAATGCCGGCAACGCGGCCTCGATCGCCGGCTACCTGACCAAGAAGCCCGGCGTCTGCCTCACGGTTTCGGCGCCCGGCTTTCTCAACGGCCTCACCGCCCTCGCCCACGCCACCACCAATTGCTTCCCGATGATCCTGATCTCCGGTTCGTCCGAGCGCGAGATTGTCGACCTGCAGCAGGGCGACTATGAAGAAATGGATCAGCTCGCGATCGCAAAGCCGCTGTGCAAGGCCGCCTTCCGCGTGTTGCATGCGCAGGACATCGGCATTGGCCTGGCACGTGCGATCCGCGCCGCGGTCTCGGGCCGTCCGGGCGGTGTCTATCTCGATCTGCCCGCGAAACTGTTCGGTCAGGTGATGGATGCCGAGGCCGGACAGAAGTCTCTGGTGAAGGTGATCGACGCCGCTCCGGCACAGATCCCCGCCCCGTCAGCGGTGAAACGCGCGCTCGACGTGCTCAAGGGCGCAAAGCGTCCGCTGATCATCCTCGGCAAGGGTGCGGCCTACGCGCAAGCCGATGATGAGATCAAGAGCTTCGTCGAGAAGAGCGGCATTCCGTTCCTGCCCATGAGCATGGCCAAGGGACTGTTGCCCGACACCCATCCGCAGTGCGCGGGCGCTGCGCGCTCGACCGTTCTGAAAGACGCCGACGTCGTGATGCTGGTCGGTGCGCGCCTCAACTGGCTGTTGTCGCACGGCAAGGGCAAGTCCTGGGGCGAAGCGCCGAAGAAATTCATCCAGATCGACATCGAGCCCAAGGAAATGGATTCCAACGTCGAGATCGTCGCTCCCGTGGTCGGCGACATCGGCTCCTGCGTCTCGGCGCTGCTCGAAGGCATGGGCGCGAACTGGGCGGCGGCGCCTTCCGACTGGACCGGCGCGGTGACCAAGAAGCGCGAAGAGAACGTCGCCAAGATGGCGCCGCGGCTGATGAACAACAATTCGCCGATGGATTATCACGGCGCGCTCGGCGTGCTCAGAACCATCATCAAGGAACGGCCCGACGCCATCCTCGTCAACGAAGGCGCCAACACGCTCGATCTCGCCCGCGGCGTCATCGACATGTACCAGCCGCGCAAGCGGATCGACGTCGGCACCTGGGGCGTGATGGGCATCGGCATGGGCTATTGCATCGCCGCCGCGATCGAAACCGGCAAGCCGGTGCTCGCGGTCGAGGGCGACTCGGCGTTCGGTTTCTCCGGCATGGAGGTCGAGACCATCTGCCGCTACAATTTGCCGGTCTGCATCGTGATCTTCAACAATGACGGCATCTATCGCGGCACCGACGTGAACTCGGTCGGTTCGGATCCGGCGCCCACCGTGTTCGTCAAGGGCTCGCGGTACGACAAGATGATGGAAGCGTTCGGCGGCGTCGGCGTCCACGCCACCTCGCCGGATGAACTGAAACGCGCGGTCAACGCCGCGATGGATTCCGGCAAGCCGACGCTGATCAACGCGGTGATCGATCCCGCGGCCGGCTCCGAAAGCGGCCGCATCGGCAACCTCAATCCGCAAAGCGTGCTGAAGAAGAAATAATCCGATTTCCACCCAATCCATCCTGCGCGTTGCAGGGCATACAGAGTACGGAGCAAAGCATATGACAAAGGCGCTCGAGGGCGTTCGCATTCTCGATTTCACCCACGTTCAGTCGGGACCGACCTGCACGCAGCTGCTGGCCTGGTTCGGCGCCGACGTGATCAAGGTCGAGCGTCCCGGCGTCGGCGACATCACGCGCGGCCAGCTGCAGGACATTCCCAACGTGGATAGCCTGTATTTCACCATGCTGAACCACAACAAGCGTTCGATCACGCTCGACACCAAGAACCCGAAGGGCAAGGAAGTCCTCACGGCGTTGATCAAGAGCTGCGACGTGCTGGTGGAGAATTTCGGCCCCGGCGTGCTCGATCGCATGGGCTTTCCCTGGGAGAAGATCCACGCCATCAACCCGAAGATGATCGTGGCCTCGATCAAGGGCTTTGGCCCCGGACCTTACGAAGATTGCAAGGTGTATGAGAACGTAGCCCAGTGCACCGGCGGTGCGGCGTCGACCACCGGCTTCCGCGACGGCTTGCCGCTGGTCACCGGCGCGCAGATCGGCGACAGCGGAACCGGCCTGCATCTCGCACTCGGCATCGTCACCGCGCTCTATCAGCGCACCGTCACCGGCCAGGGCCAGAAGGTCACCGCCGCGATGCAGGACGGCGTGCTCAACCTCGCGCGCGTCAAACTGCGCGATCAGCAGCGCCTCGCCCATGGCCCGCTGAAGGAATACAGCCAGTTCGGCGAAGGCATTCCGTTCGGCGACGCGGTGCCGCGCGCCGGCAATGATTCCGGCGGCGGCCAGCCCGGCCGCATCCTCAAGTGCAAGGGCTGGGAGACCGATCCCAACGCCTACATCTATTTCATCACCCAGGCGCCGGTGTGGGAGAAGATCTGCGACGTGATCGGCGAGCCGACCTGGAAGACCCACGCCGATTACGCCAAGCCGCCTGCCCGGCTGTCGCGGTTGAATGAGATCTTCGCGCGCATCGAACAGTGGACGATGACGAAGACAAAATTCGAGGCGATGGAGATCCTGAACAAGGACGACATCCCCTGCGGCCCGATCCTGTCGATGAAGGAGATCATCGAGGACCAGTCACTGCGCGCAACCGGCACCGTGGTCGAGGTCGATCACCCGACCCGCGGCAAGTATTTTTCGGTCGGCAATCCGATCAAGATGTCGGACTCACCTTCCGAGGTGACGCGCTCGCCGCTGCTCGGCGAGCACACCGACGAAATCCTGCGCCAGGTGCTCGGCTTCAGCGATCACCAGGTGGCCGAGATCCACGACTCCGGCGCGCTCGATCCGCCGCGCAAGCAGGCGGCCGAATAAACCGCTTCATCTGCCGAATTCTGCCAAAGGCCGCCGGTTTCCGGCGGCCTTTTCGTTTGAGAACCCGAATACCGTCGATTATGCTGCGATGCAAAAGACTAATTGCTGCCATGCAAACAAATGCGTTGTTTCTGGCATCTGGTATACATAAATTTAGAGGAGATCACGAAGCGGAGCCACTCCGCGACTCAGAAAAGGGGACCAATGTCCAAAACCGCCTCCCTCGGCCTCGTACCCTCCAGCACGTTCTTCGGCCGCCTGATGGCCTCCATCGACCGCCTGCTGACCGCGAGTTCCCGCATCGCCATTCGTAATGGCGACCTCCCCCGTTTCGGTCTCTGAGCACGCTAAGTCATAGTGTAAACTGCGTTTTCAGGCTCGACCACTTCAGGTTTCCTCCCAGACTTAAGGGCCCCGGTTTTCCGGGGCCTCTTTTTTTGGCGCCGCCTTAAGCACTCCGGACCAGGCGCCAACTGCGACAAATTAGCCTGAGCTATGCTCTGGCATCATTATTCGTTTGCAGTATTGGCATATCGCATACCAATATGTCTTCCAAGCGTTCCGGCCCAACAACGAACGGAGGCGATCAGGAGGATGGCGGCAGGCTCTTCGGCGCCTAGGCGGCGATATCAGCAGGCGGTGCCGCGGTTCGCAGCTCAGACTTATCCGAAAGACGCGGATGCTGCGCCGAGCAGTCAGGCTTACAGTTCACAAAGGTCTGCAACCCTGACCTGCAATGCCATCTGACCAAACCTCATGAGATAATTGGACAAGTGGGGAAATCCGGCTGGATCAGAAGTGTTCAGTTAAGAGTTGAGTTAAAGACAAAGCCGGCAAAGAACGGCGCATTTAAATTTTACGGGGAGTACGTCAAATGAAGCATTCTGTCTTGCAGACCGCGTTAGCCGCGATTGCCATCTTCGGCGCAGGCAATATGACCGCCTCCGCCGCATGGGAGCCGGTTCGCCCGGTCGAATTCATCGTACCCGCCGGCACCGGCGGCGGCGCCGACCAGATGGCCCGCACCATCCAGGGCATCGTGACAAAACACAGCCTGATGAAGCAGCCGATGGTCGTCATCAACAAGTCAGGCGGCGCCGGCGGCGAAGGCTTTCTCGACGTCAAGGGTTCGGGAAACAATCCCCACAAGATCATCATCACCCTGTCCAACCTGTTCACGACACCGCTTGCGACAGGCATCCCCTTCAGCTGGAAGGACATGACGCCGGTCGCGATGCTGGCGCTCGACGAGTTCGTGCTCTGGGTCAATGCCGAGAAGCCCTACGCCACCGTCAAGGACTACGTCGATGCCGTGAAGCAGGCGCCCGCCGGCGGCATGAAGATGGGCGGCACCGGATCGAAGCAGGAAGACCAGATCATCACGGTCGCGCTCGAGAAGGCGACCGGCACCAAATTCACCTACATTCCCTACAAGGGCGGCGGAGAGGTCGCGGTCCAGCTCGTCGGCAACCACGTCGATTCAACGGTCAACAATCCGATCGAGGCAGTCGCGCAATGGCGCGGCGGCAAACTTCGTCCGCTCTGCGTGTTCGACGGCAAGCAGATGGCCTATGACGAAGTCGTCGCGGACGGCAAAGGCTGGAAGGATATTCCGACCTGCAAGTCGCAGGGCCTCGACATCGAATATCTGATGCTGCGCGGCATCTTCATGTCGCCCAAAGCCACCAAGGATCAGGTCGAATATTACGTCGAGCTGTTCAAGAAGGTGCGGGCCACGCCGGAGTGGCAGGACTTCATGAAGAGCGGCGCCTTCAACACCACCTTCCTGACCGGGGCTGAATACGCCAAATGGGTCGAGACGGAAGAGAAGCGCCACGAAACCCTGATGAAAGAGGCCGGTTTCCTCGCTACCCCCGGAAACTGACCTAAGTCCCGTCGCGTACACCGGCGAATGCGCAGCGCTAGGGAGCGCTGCGAACCTAGAACCGTGATTCCGGATGGAGTTTGAATGACTACGAATAGCCCGCACGCCGGCCCGACCCACAAGGCCGTGGAAGCCGGCGTCACGCTGCTGATCGCGTTGTTCGGCGCGATCGTCGTCTACGGCAGCATCAAGGCCGGAATCAATTGGGGCGCGGAGGGACCGCGTGCCGGTTTCTTCCCGTTCTACATCGGGATCTTCATTATCGCCTCCAGCGCGATCAATCTGTGGAACGGGCTGCGTGACGGGGACGACGGGCTGTTCGCGGAATGGGGACAGCTGCGCCAGGTCCTGAGCGTCGTCATACCGACTGCGATCTATGTCGGCGTGATGCCGTTCACCGGCCTCTATCTCGCTTCCATCATCTTCATCGGCTGGTTCATGCGATGGCTCGGCAAATACAGCTGGCTCGTGGTCACCGCCGTGGCGCTCGGCATGCCTGTTGTCACCTACCTGATTTTCGAGCGCTGGTTTCTGGTCCCGCTGCCCAAGGGACCGATCGAGGAATGGCTCGGTCTCTAGAGCATGATCCGGAAAAGTGGATACCGGTTTTCCGAAAAGATCATGCTCAAAAAAATAGAACTCTCGTGTCGTTAGAATTGTCACGTCGTTAGCTCAACGCTTGCAGGACTTGAAGCATGGAAGAACTCGTCAATCTTTTTCACGGCTTTGCGGTCGCCCTGCAGCCATTCAACATCATGGTGATGGTCCTGGGCATCGTGCTCGGCGTCATCATCGGCGTGCTTCCGGGATTGGGCGGCGCCAACGGCGTCGCGATCCTGTTGCCGCTGACCTTCAGCATGCCGCCGACATCGGCGATCATCATGCTGTCCTGCATCTACTGGGGCGCGTTATTCGGCGGCGCCATCACATCCATCCTGTTCAACATACCCGGTGAACCCTGGTCGGTGGCGACCACGTTCGACGGCTATCCGATGGCGCAGAAGGGCAAGGCCGGCGAAGCGCTGACCGCCGCCTTCACCTCCTCGTTCGTCGGCGCGCTGTTCGCCGTCATCATGATCACGCTGGTCGCGCCGCTGGTCGCAAGTTTTGCGTTACGCTTCGGGCCCGCGGAAAAATTCGCGGTGTACTTCCTGGCGTTCTGCAGTTTCGTCGGCTTGAGCAAGGAGCCGCCGTTCAAGACCATCGCCGCGATGATGATCGGCTTTGCGCTGGCGGCCGTCGGCCTCGATTCCATCACCGGACAATTGCGGCTGACATTTGGGTCGACTGAACTGCTCAACGGCTTCGACTTCCTGATCGCCGTCATCGGCCTGTTCGGCATCGGCGAGATCCTGCTGACCATGGAAGAGGGTTTGGCCTTCCGTGGCGGCAAGGCGAAGATCGACCTGCGCGTCGTCCTGCAGACCTGGAAGGAGATGCCGCAGTACTGGGTGACCTCGCTGCGCTCCTGCCTGATCGGCTGCTGGATGGGCATCACGCCCGCGGGCGCCACGCCGGCGTCGTTCATGAGTTACGGCATCGCCAAGCGGGTCTCCAAGAACGGCCATAATTTCGGCAAGGGCGAGGTCGAGGGCGTGGTCGCGCCGGAGACCGCGGCGCATGCCGCCGGTACCGCGGCATTGCTGCCGATGTTGTCGCTCGGCGTGCCGGGATCACCGACCGCCGCCGTGCTGCTCGGCGGCCTGCTGATCTGGGGCCTGCAGCCTGGCCCGATGCTGTTCGTCGAGCAGAAGGAATTCGTCTGGGGACTGATCGCCTCGATGTATCTCGGCAATCTCGTCGGCCTGATCGTCGTGCTGACCTGCGTGCCGATCTTCGCGGCCATCCTGCGCGTGCCGTTCAGCATCATTGCGCCGCTCATTCTGGTGCTGTGCGCGATCGGCGCCTATTCGGTCCACAGCTCAACCTTCGACGTCGTGCTGATGCTGGTGTTCGGCGTGGTCGGCTATCTCCTGAAGAAGTGCAACTATCCCCTCGCCCCTCTCGTGCTTGCCATCGTGCTCGGCGACAAGGCGGAGGAAGCCTTCCGGCAATCGCTGCTGGGATCGCAAGGTTCGCTCGGCGTGTTCTTCTCGAACTCGCTGGTCGGCACGATCATGGTGCTTGGACTGATCGCCCTGTTCTGGTCGGCCATCCAGGAAGGCTATAGCCGCTTGCGTCCCCACTCGGTCGCCTGACGCCTAAAAATACCAGACAAAAATATTTTTCGACCTTGTAAAGCCGCCGGATCGTAAAGCGATCCGGCGGCTAAGTCTTTTTATCTGCAGCATTTTCTAAAAAGACCGAGAAAGAGACAATCCACGAAAAAATCGACTAGCCTGCGACATCTAGTCAAGATTTCTCTTGTCTACTGGCATATCATATACCAAACTCCTTCCTCAGAGCTGTCGGGCGATAGAACAGCGCACATAGGAGGGAAGATGACGGACACAGTTCAAGGAGCGGCCCCTGCAGTAGCCCGCGTCAGCGATACCTACCGCTGGACGCAATTGGCGATCGGCGTCGCCGCCATGGTGATGATCGCGAACTACCAATACGGCTGGACGTTCTTCGTCCCCGACATCCAGAAAAAATTCGGTTGGGATCGTGCGTCGATCCAGTGGGCGTTCACCCTCTTCGTCTTGTTCGAAACCTGGCTGGTGCCGGTCGAAGGCTGGTTCGTCGATAAATACGGCCCGCGCATCGTGGTTCTCGTCGGCGGCGTCCTTTGCGCCGTCGGTTGGGCGATCAACGCGCAGGCAGAAACACTCAACGGTTTTTATCTCGGCATGATCATCGCGGGCATCGGTGCCGGTGGCGTCTACGGCACCTGCGTCGGCAACGCGCTGAAATGGTTTCCCGACAAGCGCGGCCTCGCCGCCGGCATCACCGCGGCCGGCTTCGGTGCGGGCTCCGCGCTGACGGTCGCCCCGATCCAGGCGATGATCAAGGATTCCGGCTTCCAGACCACCTTCCTGTATTTCGGTCTCGGACAAGGCATCATCATCGTGCTGCTTGCCTTCCTGATGTTCTCGCCAAAGGCTGGACAGGTCCCCGCCGTGATCCAGAACGCCAACGTGATCCAGAGCCGGCGCAATTATTCGCCGACCGAGGTGATCCGCCAGCCGATCTTCTGGCTGATGTACTTCATGTTCGTGATCGTGGGCGCCGGCGGATTGATGGTCACCGCCAACCTCAAGCCGATCGCCGTTGACTGGAAGGTCGACAGCGTACCGGTGACGCTGATGGCGGTAACGATGACCGCGGTGACGTTTGCCGCGACCATCGACCGTGTCCTCAACGGTCTGACCCGGCCGTTCTTCGGCTGGATCTCCGACATGATCGGCCGCGAGAACACCATGTTCATCGCCTTCGGCATGGAAGGCGTCGGCATCTGGGCGCTGTACATGTGGGGCCACGATCCGATCTGGTTCGTGCTGCTGTCGGGCTTCGTGTTCTTTGCCTGGGGCGAGATCTACTCCCTGTTCCCCTCGACCTGCACGGACACGTTCGGCGCCAAATTCGCAACCACCAATGCCGGCCTGCTCTATACGGCAAAGGGCACGGCAGCCTTGCTGGTGCCGATCGCGAACTACATGCAGCAATCGTCCGGCACCTGGGACAGCGTGTTCATCATCGCGGCGGGCGCCAACATCCTCGCCTCGCTGCTGGCGATCTTCGTGCTCAAGCCATGGCGCAAGGTGGTGGTCGCGAACGCGAAGGCGTCCACCTAACCTGCCCTACCTGATCCGACGACAAGCGCGCTCATCCCTGCGGGATGGGCGCGTTTTCGCTTTGTGGGACCTCCTGAACTTGCATGCGCTAACAAGTCCACATCCCGGTCAAACCGTGCTCAGCAAAAGACTGGTCTCGCTGTTGGCGATGCCATCGATCATCCGCACCTCGCGAAGAAGCCTGTCAAAATCTGCGAGGCTCGCCGCCCGGATATCGGCGACAAGGTCCCAGTTGCCGTTGGTCGTGTGCAGCGCTGAAATTTCCGTCAGGCCGCGTAGCTTTCGAACGACCTGGGTGGTCGATTTGCCGACGACCTCGACCATCATCACGGCACGGATGGTATTGACGTCGTAATCCTCGCGTACGCGAACGGTGAAGCCGAGCAGCGTACCGGTGTCGATCAAGCGATCCAGCCGGTTTTGCACCGTGCCGCGCGCGACCCCGAGGGCGTCGGAAAGCTTGGTCAGTGAAGCGCGTCCATCGGTCCGAAGGTGGGCGATGATCCGGCGATCCAGATCATCCGGTACATACTTTGCTGCGGCCATCGCTGCTCCAGTGTACAATTCGCGCAAAAGAGCTGTACAAATTGCTCAACTATATGACCGAAATAGCACAAAACTGATATTTCGGCCAGCAAGTACGGTCGCTATCCTTCGCCATCAAACATGTGCGATCGGAACCCGACAATGTCTTCGCTCCTTCCATCGGAAAAAGCGTTTGTGCCGTTCGTCAGTGTCGCGAACATGATGCGCCTCGTGCATCACATCGGCATCGAGACCGTGCTCAGCGAACTCACCGACGTCATCGAGGCAGATTTCCGTCGCTGGGAGTTGTTCGACAAGACGCCGCGCGTTGCATCTCATTCCGGCGAAGGCGTGATCGAGTTGATGCCGACCTCCGATGGCGAAATCTACAGCTTCAAATATGTGAACGGCCACCCGAAGAACATGGCGCACGGCCTGCAAACCGTGACGGCCTTTGGCCTGCTGGCGGAAGTCTCGACCGGCTATCCTGTGCTGCTCACGGAAATGACGCTGCTGACGGCGCTGCGGACCGCAGCCACTTCGGCCATGGCGGCGCGGCACCTCGCGCCCAGAGGTAGCCGCACGATGGCAATGATAGGGAATGGCGCGCAAGCCGAGTTTCAGGCGCTCGCCATGAAAGCCGCGGTCGGCATCGATCATATCCGGCTCTACGACATCGATCCGCAGGCGACGGCAAAGACGGTTCGCAACCTTTCCGGCATGGGTCTGACTGTCACCGCCTGCACATCATCGCAATCCGCGATCGAAGGTGCAGGGATCATCACCACCTGCACCGCCGACAAGTCGTATGCGACGATCCTGACGGACAACATGGTTGCGGCCGGGGTTCACATCAATGCCATCGGCGGCGACTGTCCGGGCAAGACCGAACTGCATCGCGATATCTTGCTGCGCGCCGATACCTTCGTGGAATATCCGCCGCAGACCCGCATCGAGGGCGAAATCCAGCAGATGGATGCAAATTATCCCGTCACTGAGTTGTGGCAGGTTATCACGGGACACGCGACCGGCCGCCGCGATGCAAACCAGATCACCCTGTTCGACAGCGTCGGCTTCGCGGTCGAGGATTTCTCCGCCCTTCGCTATGTCCGGCGCAAGCTCGGGGGCACGGGGTTTTACCAGGACCTCGACATCATCGCCGATCCCGATGAGCCCCGCGACCTGTTTGGCATGTTGCTGCGCGCAGAGCAGGCCTAGAGCCTTTTCCGTTTCGATTGAATCGAAACGGGGCTCTAGATTCCTTGTTTTGACGCGTTTTCTTAGCGCGAACCGGGTCCACTTCGCTGGAAAACGCTATCGCATGGCAAGATACATTCCATACTCCGTCCAGGCGCCTTCTGCGGTGATCATGGTTCGGCCGCACCACTTCACGGTGAATACCGAGACCGCCACCGACAATTTCTTCCAGGCCTGCCCCGACCCGCAGGATGACCTCTCGTTGACGGCCTACGCCGAGATCACGCAAGCGGCCGATACGCTCCGCAGCCATGGTGTGAACGTGCATCTGTTCGACAGCACCGGCACCGACACACCGGATGCGGTCTTTCCAAACAACTGGTTCTCCACCCACGCCGGCGGTCATGTGGCGATCTATCCGATGAAGGCTGTCAGCCGCAGGCGCGAGCGTCGCATCGACGTCATCGAAATGCTGAAGAGCCATTATCGGGTGCAGCAGGTTATCGACTATTCGGGTCTCGAGGCCGACGGGCTGTTTCTCGAGGGGACCGGCGCCATGGTTCTCGATCATATCGACCGTGTGGCCTATGCGGTCCGCTCCGATCGGACCAATCCGATTGCGCTTGAGCGCTTTTCGACCCAATTCAATTTCGAGCCGATGGTCTTCGATGCGCGGGACGATAATGGAGTCGCGATCTATCACACCAACGTCCTGATGTGCATTGCGACCGACTTCGCCCTGATGGGACTGGACATGATGACGGACCTCACAAGACGGCGGGAGGTCGTTACGAGGCTGGAGCGTTCCGGCCGCCGTGTTATCGCGCTCGCGAACGAACAGATTGCAAAATTCGCCGGCAACGCCCTGGAACTTCAGGGAAACGATGGTCGAATCCTGGCCCTCTCGACGACGGCGCTTGCCTCGCTTAACCAGGATCAACTGGGCATGATCTCGGAAAGCGCCAAACCCGTCGCACTCGATATCCCCACGATCGAAAGAGCCGGTGGTTCGGTCCGCTGCACGCTTGCGGGAATTCATCTGGCGCCGAGATAGACTGGCCTCTGGTATACCTGATCGCCTCAGACCAGCTCTTCGTCGCTGCCGGATCGTCTCGCCCTCCCTCGCTAAATCTCCGATAATGTCAGTAATACTGCCTATTTCTGTGCACGAAGCGTGCGCGGATGCCTGTCCTTTTCGGTGTTGACTTATGGTATTATGTATACCAGAATTGCGCATAATCCACCCCAAGGAGGTTGCCATGCAAGTCGGAGATATCCTGCGCAAGAAAGCCGCCCGTGTCGCAACGGTTCGCATGAACGAGACGGTTGCCATCGCCGCGCAACTGATGCGCTCCAGCAATATCAGCGCGCTGGTGGTCAAGGATGTCGTTCGCACCGAGGGCAATACGGCCGTCGGCATGTTCACCGAGCGCGACGTGGTTCGCGCAATCGCCGAGTATGGCGCAGCCGGCGCCAATCTCAAGGTTTCGCAATTCATCTCGGTGCAGCAGCTGGTGTCGTGCAGTTCGCAGGATTCGCTCGAGCACGTTCGCCATCTCATGAACAGGCACCACATCCGCCATGTGCCGGTGCTCGAGAATTACAGCCTGATCGGCGTCGTCAGCATCCGTGACATCTCGACCGCGTTTGACGAGGAAGCCAACGCACAGCTGGCCATTTCGGCCTGACATCGACTTCGAGCGTCGTACCGCACCACAAGTTTTAGCTCTGTCGCAAACGGCGTTTGTACACCTGCGCCGCAGGAGCGGTGCGCCGACAAAAAGGACCGATGAAGGGGCTTGGGTCTGCGCCGTTCCTTCGCCCACGAAGACCTAAAAGCCTCATACGGGAATTTCGAGTGTGGCTTCGATTGAAAATTCTAGCATCGGTGGAAGAGAGAGTATGGCGCGCAACATTCTGATACTTGGAGCCTCTTATGGCTCATTGCTGGCGACAAAGTTCTTGATGGCGGGTCACAACGTGACCCTGGTTTGCCGGAACAATACCGCCGAACTCATCAATCGCGACGGCACCGAAGTTCGTATCAAGCTGCGTGAGGAGGCGACGCACCGGGCGATCTTTTCGCGCGATCTGCCGGGAAAGCTGGACGCGGCCACGCCCGCCGACGTCGACCTGTCGCGTTATGATCTGGTCGGCCTTGCGATGCAGGAACCGCAATACTCCGACCATGCGATCGAGGTCCTGATGATCGAGATCGCCGAGGCGAAGCTGCCCTGTCTGTCGATCATGAACATGCCGCCGCTGCCGTACCTCAAGCGGATCCCGGCACTGGCGGAAACGAATCTGGAAGCGGCCTATACCAATGCGGTTGTATGGGAGCGGTTCGAGCCGGGACTGGTATCGCTCTGCTCGCCCGATCCGCAGGCGTTCCGGCCGCCGGAAGAGCCGGCGAATGTCCTTCATGTCGGCCTGCCGACGAACTTCAAGGCCACAACCTTCGAGGACGAGAAGCACAACGCCATGCTGCGCGAGCTGGAAGCCGACATCGACGCGGTGAAGCTCGATGGGTTGGACGTTCCGGTGAAGCTCAGGGTGTTCGATTCACTGTTCGTCCCGCTGGCAAAGTGGTCGATGCTGCTAACCGGGAATTACCGCTGCGTCACGCTGAACGGACCGAGGTCGATCCGCGACGCGGTATACGATGATCTGTCGCTCTCGCAGTCGATCTATGACCACGTCGATGCCATTGCTCAACGTTTGGGGGCGGACCCAAAGGATCAGGTGCCCTTCGCAAAATATGCCAAGGCGGCTGAAAGCCTTCTAAAACCATCGTCGGCAGCGCGTGCGGTGTCCAGCGGCGCGCCGTTCATCGAGCGGGTCGACCTCCTGGTGAAGTTGATTTCGCATCAGCTCGGCATACCCAATGCCGAGATCGACCGCACGGTTCAGACCGTAGATCAAAAACTGAACGAGAGGATCAAGCTGCCGGAACCGGCTCGCAGTGACGCGCTCCAAACCTAGTTCGAGAAAGCCCTCAGCCAAGCGCAGAATTCCGGCCGGCAGTAGGCAGCGAACTCAGGTCCAATTGGCATTTGTAATGCCAGCCGACTTGCGATAAGCACGGCCGCTCCTCGCCCGAAGGAGCTGCCCCAAGGCCTCCTACATTTCCCCGCCGCCAGGCGTGACGGAAATTCTTGAGGCCAGGCGTGGGGCGAAACGTCAAAGAAAAACCCAGCACAAGTAGTGGAAGAGAGAACATGGCGCGTAACATTCTGATCCTTGGAGCTTCCTACGGTTCATTGCTGGGAACGAAACTGTTGATGGCCGGTCACAACGTGACCCTGGTCTGCCGGAAGAAGACGGCCGAACTGATCAACCGCGACGGCACCGAGGTTCGCATCAAGCTGCGCGACGAGAAGGCGCACCGGGCGATCTTTTCGCGCGACCTGCCGGGCAAGCTGGACGCAGTCACGCCTGCCGAGGTCGACCTGTCCCGTTACGACCTGGTTGGCCTTGCGATGCAGGAGCCGCAATACACCAACCACACCATCCGGGTTCTGATGATCAAGATCGCCGAGGCAAAGCTGCCTTGTCTGTCGATCATGAACATGCCGCCGCTGCCCTATCTCAAACGGATCCCGGCGCTGGCGGACATGGACCTCGAAGAGGCCTACACCAACGCGCTGGTTTGGGAGCGCTTCAAGCCGGGACTGGTGTCGCTGTGCTCGCCCGATCCGCAGGCCTTCCGCCCGCCGGACGAGGCGGCGAACATTCTTCATGTCGGCCTGCCGACAAACTTCAAGGCAGCGGCATTCGAAGACGAGAAGCACAATCAGCTGCTGCGCGAGCTGGAAGCCGACATCGATGCGGTGAAGCTGGATGGCCAGGACGTTCCGGTCAAGCTCAAGGTGTTCGACTCGCTGTTCGTCCCGCTGGCCAAATGGTCGATGCTGCTGACCGGCAATTACCGCTGCATCACGCCGAACGAGCCGCAGTCGATCCGCGACGCGGTGCATGGTGATCTGAAACTGTCGCGATCGATCTATGAGCATGTCGACGGCATCGCGCGGCGTCTCGGCGCCGACCCGATAGATCAGGTGCCGTTCGAGAAATATGCCAAGGCGGCGGAAAGCCTGCTCAAGCCCTCATCGGCGGCCCGCGCCGTGGCCGCTGGCGCGCCGTTCATCGAACGGGTCGACCTGCTGGTGAAGCTGATTTCGCATCAGCTCGGCGCGCCCAATGCCGAGATCGACAACACGGTGCAGGTGGTCGATCAGAAGCTGAGCGAGAAGATCGTGGGGAGCGGATCCGGCTCGGCGTGACCGGCGTCGTCGGAAGCAAAAACTCGTGATGCCCGGCCTTGTGCCGGGCATCCACGTCTTTGCTCTCCTTGATCAAGAAAAGACGTGGATGGCCGGGCATAGGCGAGCGGAAGCGACGCCGTCCTTCTGACGGCTATGCCCGGCCATGACGATAGAGTGAATCATTAGAAAATCGGCGTGGGATACGGCTGGCCGATCCAGGGATTCCAGGTGACCGTTCCCGGGGGATAGCCGCCGAACGGGGGCTGCGTCGTGCAGCCGATGATGACGACCTTGTCGCCGAAGAGGCCGCCACCGATGCGGCCGCCGCTGACGGCTTCGAGTTGCGCGAGGCTGAGGATTTCGCAGTCAGCGCCCGTGTTCTGATTCAGGGAATTGCTCATGATCATCCTATCCGTTCGCTAGAGTTGTTGATGTTGCCTTCCGGGCATCTCGCCGCCCGTGGTCCCAACATGCCCCAGTTCCCCCGGACGGACCGTGATTTTGATCACCCAGCGAATGGACGGTGGTTGCCCGGGCTGCGCGCCGGTCCTCTAGGGGATAAGCGCCGCCGGCATCGGGCCAGTTGGCAGGGGTTTGAACTGGCGCTGATGCCCCTGCACCATCGCCAGGAGCGCTACAGCAAACGTAATGGCCGTCAGGAGCTTGAACATGAGCATAGAAGCCGATTGGGTCCGCCAACTCCTCCTGATTCAGGTCCGCCGAATTGCGGTCAATAGATGCAGGCGGAGGAAACCAGCACCGTAAACATGTCGAGCTCAAACTCCGATTCCAGGCTCGTTCCAAACCGTCGTAGCCACGTGTCCTGTGCCATGTAGGCGACCTTCTCACGCGCCATCGGGCATTCAAACCTGAGCCCGGCAAGATTTTGAAGGTGATGAACCATTTCATGAACCAGGATCGATTGGCCCGCTGGTGATTTTCCGTTCCAGTCGTCAGGCAGAAAGATTGTTTTCAGATTGATGTCGTAGACGGCAACGACACGACGCGGAGCTGGTTCATCGCCCACGGCACCCTGCGTCAAGCCTCGCGAGAACGCACGGTCCTCGGCGCGCATCGTTTCAAGCTTCGACTGCGAGACGAAAGCGACGGCCGGATGATCTGCCGCGGCGGGCAGATCAAAGTTCGAACCGAGCCAGGTCACAATTTCATCGAGCAGATCTCTTGTCGCCCGGGTTGCTTCAGACTGAGGCTGAACCGCAGAAGAGTCAGCCGCCACTCTCGCGGCCGGGTCAGCATGACAAGAGGATTGTAAGGAACCAACAAGAGCCGCAACCAAAAGGAATTGCTTGAACATAAGCGCCTCCGGTCTCTGACTTGTTTTTAATCAAATTGCTCTTCTTCAGAGCAGTCGCTTCAATATCTGCAACGCTAACACGGAGCGCGCGACGCGGCTGTGAAGCCACTCACAGTCGTGCCGCGCGCCTCGCGCAACGAACAGCTTTCATCGCACTCTCGCGTGTTTGTGATCGCGAACCGACGCGTAGACACAACGAACACCTTCGGTATGTGAGCCAGATTACGTTCGCAATGCGGATTGCAGGCGTAATGAGCTGATGATGATCCAGCGTCGATTGGACCGCAGGCAATGCGCTGTTGCGGACGATGGGGACGGCCGACATGAATCTGTCGTTGATCGATTTGTCGTTGATTGACGTTCTCGGCTTCGTGGCGGCGCTCAGCGTTCTCGCGAGCTTCTGCATGACGACCATACTGGCGCTTCGTTCGTTTGCGTTGCTGAGCAACGTGCTTTTTATCGTCTACGGATTGTTGGCTCAGGTTTACCCGGTGTTTTTCCTGCACCTTGTGCTGCTGCCGGTTAACATCGCCAAGCTCCGCCGGCTTCAGATGGAGACCAGATCGCTGCCGGACCAGCGCAACGGCATTGAGCGGAACAAACTGCCTGCCCGATGAAACCAGGCAACACCCTCGCCCCGGTGCGAGAAGCCGCAAAATTGTCCGCCCGACGGACAAAAGCCCCGCTATTGCATGCTGGCGATGCCCTGACCCCCGCCCGCCGCCGGTAGACTTTTGCGCCTGCTGACGGCATCCTGCCCCTCGAAATCCAACTAAAACGCGCGCGGCTCCGCCCGCGCCCGGAAAACAAAGGGCAGGACATGATCAAGACGCGGTTCACCGAAATGTTTGGCGTTGAGCACCCCATCGTCCAGGGCGGGATGCAATGGGTCGGGCGAGCCGAGCTCGTCGCGGCCGTCGCCAATGCCGGCGCACTCGGCCTGATCACCGCGCTGACGCAGCCGACGCCAGAAGACCTGACAAAAGAAATAGCGCGCTGCCGCGGCCTCACCGACAAGCCGTTCGGCGTCAACCTCACCATCCTGCCCGCGATCAAGCCGCCGCCTTACGCGGAATACCGCCAGGCCATCATCGAGGCCGGCATCAAGATCGTGGAAACCGCAGGGAACAAGCCGCAGGAACACGTCACCGAATTCAAAAAGCACGGCATCAAAGTAATTCACAAATGCACCAGCGTCCGCCACGGGCTGTCGGCGGAGCGGATGGGCGTCGATGCGCTTTCGATCGACGGCTTTGAATGCGCCGGCCATCCCGGCGAGGACGATACCCCGGGCCTGATCCTGATTCCGGCGGCCGCCGACAAGATCAAGATCCCGATGATCGCCTCCGGCGGCTTTGGCGACGGCCGCGGCCTGGTCGCAGCGCTCGCGCTCGGCGCCGAGGGCATCAACATGGGCACGCGCTTCATGTGCACCAAGGAAAGCCCGATCCACCAGCTGGTGAAGGAGCGCATCGTCGCCAATGACGAGCGCGAGACCGAGCTGATCTTCCGCACCATGCGCAACACCTCGCGCGTCGCCAAGAACATGATCTCGACCAAGGTGGTGCAGATGGAAAAGGAAGGCGCAAAATTCGAGGATGTGCGCGAACTCGTCGCCGGCGCGCGCGGCAAGATGGTCTATGCCACCGGCGATGCCGATGAAGGCATCTGGTCGGCCGGCCAGGTCCAGGGCCTGATCCACGACATCCCGACCTGCGCCGAACTGGTGTCGCGCATCATGCGCGATGCGGAGGCCATCATCCGCAGCCGCCTCGAAGGAATGATGTCGGGCGCGACGCGTCAGGCCGCGGAGTAGCTCAGCTAGAGTTGTTATCCGTCACCCTGAGGCGGCCGTGCGCAGCGCGGCCCTCGAAGGGCGACCGCCACCAGCCGGGCCGCGCATCCTTCGAGGCTCGCTCCGCTCGCACCTCAGGATGACGGACGACGCCACCCAACTAGCCGAAAGAAAAGCCCATGAAAGCCTACGTGTACGGCGCCAACGGCGCTGAAATCACCGACGTCGCAAAGCCCTCGCCGAAGGGCACGCAGGTGCTGGTCAAGGTCAGCGCCTGCGGCCTCAACCGCGCCGATCTCGGCATGACCAAGGGCCATGTGCATGGCGCGGCCGGCGGCGTCGGCACGGTGCTCGGCATGGAATGGGCCGGCGAAGTCGCCGAGCTCGGGCCTGACGCCAGGGGCGTCAAAATCGGCGACAAGATCATGGGCTCCGGCGGCGCGGCGTTCGCGGAATACACGCTGGCCGATCACGGAAGGTTGTTTCGCGCGCCCTCCAACATGAATTTCGAGGAGGCTGCCACCCTGCCCGTCGCGCTCGCCACCATGCACAACGCTGTCGTGACCAACGGCGCGCTGCAGGCGGGCCAGACCGTGCTGATCCAGGGCGCCTCCTCCGGCGTCGGGCTGATGGCGATGCAGATCGCAAAATACAAGGGCGCCAAACTCGTGATCGGCTCCTCCACGGACGCGATGCGCCGCGGCCGGTTGAAGGAATTCGGCGCCGACCTCGCGGTGGATTCCTCTGATCCTGCCTGGGTCGATGAAGTGCTGAAGGCGACGGGCGGCGAAGGCGTCGACCTGATCGTCGATCAGGTCTCGGGCTCGGTCGCGAACCAGAACCTCAAGGCGACCAAGGTCAAGGGCCGCATCGTCAATGTCGGCCGGCTCGGCGGCACCCATGCCGATTTCAATTTTGATCTCCACGCCGCGCGCCGCATCCACTATATCGGCGTCACCTTCCGCACCCGCACCATCGAGGAAGTCCGCGAGATCTTTGACGAGGTCCGGAAAGACATCTGGCCGGCGGTGGAATCCCGAAAGCTGCAGCTGCCGATCGACAAGGTTTTTCCCTTTGCCGAGATCGGCGCGGCGTTCGCGCACATGGAAGCCAACAAGCATCTTGGGAAGATCGTGGTGACGATGTAGCGTCAGGGCATTGCCGTCTAGTTTGTCATGCCCGGCCTTGTGCCGGGCATCCACGTCTTGTCGGCGGGAGCAGCAAGAAGGACGTGGATGGCCGGGACAAGCCCGGCCATGACGAAAAATTGGTGCGCAATGCCACATTCCAAACCCCACACCATCCACGACGGCGGCCGCTACTTCGAAGGGCCGCGCTGGCATGCGGGGCGACTCTGGTTCGTCGACTGCATGGAACGGACGCTGCTCAGCCTTGCGCCCTCAGGCGAATGCCGGCAGCACGCGAAATTCGATGACACGCCGTGCGGCCTCGGTGTGCTGCCGGACGGCAGGCTGATCGTGCTGACGATGTTTCAAAAACGCCTGCTGGCCTTTTCCGACGGCGAGCTGTCGCTCTACGCCGACCTGTCCGACATCGCGACCGGCACGATCGACGACATGATCGTCGACGGGCTCGGGCGCGCCTATGTCGGCGATCTCGGCTTCGACCTGCCGCCGCCGCCGGATCGCGGCGCGCCCGGCCGCATCATCCTGGTGATGCCTGACGGCGCACGGCGCGTGGTGGCCGACGGTTTGCGGTTCCCCAACGGCATCGCGGTCTCGCCCCAAAACGACCGGCTCGTCGTGGCCGAGATGGATGGCGCGTGCCTTGCCGATTACGACATCGCCCCCGACGGCGGTTTGAAGCTTCGCAGCCGCCTCGGCAGCATGAAATCGCCTGACGGCATTTGCCTCGACGCTGATGGCGCGGTGTGGGTCGCGGCCTTCGAGGAGGACGCCTTCATCCGGCTGGACCGCGAGGGCCGCGAATTGCAGCGCATCGAAGTGCCCGGCCGCCGGGCGCTTGCCTGCGTGCTCGGCGGCCCCGAGCGCAAAACCCTGTTTTGCCTGAGCGCCGCAACGTCGTACGAGGAACTGCGGCAACGGAAGTCGTCGTCGCGGATCGATGCGATCGAGGTGGAGATTCCGGGCGCGGGTAATCCCTGAGCGCAGACGCGCGCACCGAACCAACGTTCAAGTGGGCCCGCAACCTGGGCCCTTGGATCAAACCACCGGAGTGGCGATTCTGTCCTTGAGCTCGGTGCAGGTCCTGCGGACCTCCGCCGTCATCAGCGAACAGTCCTCGATCTGAACGAAGATGCGCTTGGCCTCCTCGCGGTAGCGGGCTGCGGTTTCCCTCATTTCCTGGGTCACGGCGAGCGCATCGCGGGTCATCGCCTCGCATTGCTTGACGCGCTCGATCAGTTCCGCGCCCATCGCCTCGATGTCCTTCGCGGCAGCTTCGTATTCGCGCACAATGGCTTCCGCCGTCAGCTTGCCGATTTCCGTGGCCCCCTCGCGGTGCTCGACATAATCAGGCATCGACGCGGTGTCCGCCATCGACACGGTCGGCTCATGCACCCTTGGCGGCGCGAAAGTGACAGGCCGCCGCTCGTGAACCGGCGGACTTCTTCGAAACTCCGCTTCGATTTCGCCCTCCAGGTCAATGACGCTGGAAACACGCTCTACTATAGACTGTACCATCACTACTACTCCCTTTGTCCAAAAGTGAGTCTTCGTAATCGAGTTTAATCAGACTCCACCTCATTGGGCGCTGCGCGCCCGCGCTCTTGCTTGAGGGCAAAGAGAATATCGCCAAAATTCAAGCAGTTCTACTGCAACCGATACCCTTTGTTCACTATACGTTCCTACCCCTGAATCGCCGACTACGTTGCTCAACTTGGGTTCCGGCGGCACTGGATTTGCAGAAGCTCCTGCATTGCCCGCGAATGCCTTGCAGGCTTGCCGTGACCTTGGCGGCACGCGCTTCCCGGTTGCCGGACACCGCCGACCTTCAGCGAAACCGCGCCCGGCGCTGCCGCCTGGAACCACACCACGGGCAAGACATTGACCTTCCATGAAAATGGCCAAGGCAATCCGCCAGCAGGCAGCCACCGCGGAGCGGGTCGCGGCGAGCAGCGTTGACGCCGATGTCGCCGACCAGATGAAATCGCTGGCGCACGCCTTTCGAGCCCAGGCCGAGATCATCAAGAAGAAGCAGAAGAAAAAGAAGAAGAAATGAGCTTTTCCATCAAAGCCAAGTGCCAGCACGGCGAACTGATCCATCGCCGGAAGACTGCAGAAGCAGCGCTCAAGAAAGCGCGGGAAATGTCGCGAGCCGGCTGTTATGACATCTACATCACCACGCCACAGGGGCGGGATTACCACTCCTCCGAGTTCGCGGAGTTGCCTCGCACGCCCAAAGTGCGACCCGTTCGGCAATCGCATCCAACTCACAAGCCGGATACGCCGTGACGTGCTGGGGTCGATGACTCCGAATCCTTTGGCTCGCCCGCTGCGATGAGGAACCATTAGCCGGCTGATCGATTGGCTGGGAATGATCCGGAGTTCAAACCATGACCGACGACGCCCCCACTCAGCCGTTTATCTACGAAGGCCTGGATCCCGTCCCCGAATCCAAGTCCACGATCGAGGAAGTCTCTGACGCCGTCAAAGGCGCGGCCAGCCGGGTCGGCGACGCCATCGAGAACGGCCGAAAACCCGGCATGCCGCTAAGCATCCTTAGCAACATTGCACGTGAAGCTCCGCTCGGCTCTCTCCTGGTCGCCTTCTTGCTCGGCGTCGCGGTAGCCAGGCGGCGGTGAAGCAGGCAAGCTTTCGGCCATCAAAACCGGGGCACCGCCGTCACCACTACGCTGACCATCTATCTTCTTCGCGCCGGGCTTCGTCGTCGTTAAGGCGCTCAGCGACGTCGGCCGCGACAGCCGGATCGTCGGTGTCTGCGATGGGCGTGCCGTCCTGCTTCCTGATTTTCTCGCCATCTGCGTTGACTGGAAAATCGTCAGGCGTCAGCGGCTTTTTGTCCTTGGGCATCACATCCTCCTGAGACACCAATCGCGGCCTAATGGGTGTTGGACTTCTGCCACTTCTCCAGGTCGAGCTCGGTGTCGTCGTTCCTCTGCTCCTTTTCGGGATTGCCCTTCCAGGGCTTTTTGGTCTGGGAATGTGAGCCGCCGTCCGTTCGCTGACCGGGGTCGTCCTTTGGGGTTTCTTTGCTCATGGGGACCTCCAGCAGAGGCAACCGCCTGGCTGGTTATCGGTTCCGCGGCCCGGACCCAACTGCACGCTGAAGCATTGACCCGGCTTAAGTCTTGCAAGCTGGCTCCCAGGAGCTAACTCCCCGCCCGAGTATCGAGGCCGAGATGAAACTGTCGATCGAAGCTGAACTCGCCTACGCCTTTGCCAAGGACACCCAGATCATCGCCATCCTGGAAGCCTCGCACACGAGCGACCAGGTCATCTTGTCCGAGCTTCTCGACATTCAGCCTTCGGCGAAGATCTTATCCGACACCACCGCTTCCGGCGACCGTCGAATACGCGCCTCGCTTTCCGGCGATGTGACCATCCGGTACACGGCAACAGTCGAAAACAATCTGCGGCAATTGCTGCCGCCATCCGGAACGCGCCATCTTTGGTCCGACCTTCCCAGCGAGGTTCTGCCGTTCCTCCTGCCCAGTCGTTTCTGCCCGTCCGACAAGTTCATGCGGTTCGCTCAGCGTCAGTTCGGGGGGGCCGGCGACGGGGTCGCGCAGATCATGGCTATTCTGGAGTGGATCCATCGCAACGTCGACTATGTCGCCGGCGTCAGCAATGCCGAGACCACCGCCGAGCGGACGTTCGTTGACCGGGCGGGAGTTTGCCGCGATTTCACCCACCTCGGGATCACATTGGCCAGGGCGTTAGGTATCCCCGCGAGGGCGGTCAGCGCCTACGCCCTCCAACTAGACCCGCCGGATTTCCACGCCATCTTCGAAGTCTACATCGAAAACGGCTGGTGGCTCATCGACCCCACGCGACTGGCGCCGATCGAAGGCATCGTCCGTATCGGAAGCGGCCGCGACGCATCCGATATCGCGTTCCTCACATCGGACAAGCAATGCCAGGTTATCCGGCAGACGATCCAGGTTTCGGAAGTTTCATAGCTGGACAAGCGAGGCCGATCAGATCGCGCGATTTGGGGAACGAACGTACCTGACGACAGTTCATTTCAATGAGGAGAAAATTCATGGCTGACAAATCAACATTTACCGCCGACGAATGGAAAACGCTTCTGGAGAGCGTGATGGCACCCGGCCTTGCCGTAACGGCCGCCGAGCCAAGCGGGCTTTGGGGCCTGCTCCAGGAGAGTTTCGCGAGCGGAAAAATGCTGGCGAAGACGAAGATGGACACCGGCTCCAACCCGCTCATCAAGGCCGTGGTCGATGACTTCGCAACAAGCGAGGGGCGAGCCGTGGCGCGCGACGGTTTGAAGGAAAGCCTCAGCGGCAAAAAACCCTCCGAGGTCAAGACCGCCTGCATCGAAATCCTGCAAAAAGTCGACGGCGTTCTAAGCGCCAAAGCGCCCGGCGACGCTGCCGCGTTCAAGAACTGGCTGCGCGAGATCAGCGAAAATGTCGCCGAGGCATCCACCGAGGGCGGATTTCTCGGTATTGGCGGTGTTGTGGTCAGCGATACCGAGAAAGCGACGCTTGCCGAAATCTCCAGCGCGCTCAAGCTGCCGGCTTAAGCATCTCAATTGACCCGTTTCACCAACGGGCATTCGCTATTCGCCAGGTCGGAGTAGACCTCGCCGCTCGGAACTTTTTCAAGGACGTTCTAGTATTCCCAGGGCACCGTGACCTCCGACGGATCCTTCACCTGGACCAGGTAGAAGTCGTGCACGAGCTTGCCGTCCTCGCGCACCTTCGCGCCTCTGGCGTAGAAGTCGTCAACCGGCATCGCGCGCATTTTCTCCAGCACCGGATCCGTTGCATCGCTGCCAACCGCTGCGACGGCCTTCAGATAGTGACTGACGCCCGAGTAAACCGCCGCTTGCGGTGCCGTGGGCATGGTGCCGCGTACTTTGAAAAAGCGTTGGCCGAAGGCTCTGGTTTCGTCGTTGAGCGCCCAATACCACGCCGTGAGGGTCGTCAGGCCTTTTGCGATCTTCGGGCCCATGGCATGAACGTCGGTGAGGAACATCAGCTCGGCCACCGGCTTTTGCTTGCCCGTGTTCATGCCGAACTCGTTCCATTGTTTCATCAAGGTCACCAGCTGCTCACCGGCATTGGCGAAGGCGATGGCCTTGGCTCCGGAGGCCTGGGCCTGCAGGATGAAGGAGCTGTAATCCGCGGTGCCGATCGGGTGATACACGGCGCCGAGCGACTTGCCTCCCGTTGCCGCGAGCACGCGCTGCGACTCCAGCACCATGTTCTTGCCGAACGCGTAGTCAGCCGCGATGAAGAACCACGTATCGTAGCCCTGGCTGACCAGCGTACGGATCGGCCCCGACACCAGATTGTAGGAATCGTGAAGCCAGGCCAGGCCGTTTCGCGAACATTGCTTGCCGTTGAGTTCGGTGGTCGCCACCGCCGAATAGACCGCAATCTTGTTCTTGTCGCGGGTCAGTGACTGGATGGCGAGGCCAACGGCCGAGTTGGACACGTCGGCGACCATGTCGACGCCATCGACGTCGAACCATTTCCGGACAATGCCGACGCCGATATCAGGTTTGTTCTGGTGGTCGGCGGCTATGATCTCGACCTTGATCGACGGTACTAATTTCTGAAAGTCTTCCGCCGCCATTTTGGCGGCAGCGATCGAGCCCGGCCCGCTCAAGTCAGACAATGGACCGGTCTGGTCATTGATGACGCCGATCCGGACGACGCCACCGGAGAGTTCGGCCGCACGAGCGACCGGGAAGGATCCGATCAGTGCCCCGGAGAGCAAAACAGCAGCGACCTTGAACATCAATCTTCCCGGGTTCACGGAGCCGCTGCAGATCATGCAAGTACCTTTCCAAAAAATGGCGCCAAGTTTCCGGCCGTCTAATCAAAGGCTCATGCAGCCGTCATCGCTTTCGATTTGAGATTCAAGGCTGCCTTCTGGACCGCCGCCGCGCGCTTGCGAAGCCAGGGTTCGGCCTCACGGCGCATTTGGGAAAGCATCTCGGGCGGCGCATTCTGCACGGTGATATCGAACGGCGGCTGCGGCTGGTATTCCAGCATGAGCTGGAGTTTCTTCGCGACTTCTTCGCCGCAGAGCTCGGATGCGACCTGAAAGCCGAAATCAATTCCGGCGGTAACGCCACCGCCGGAAATGCGGTTACGGTCGATCACGACGCGTTGGTCGACCGCGATGGCGCCGAAGGCGGCAAGCTGCTCACTCATCAGCCAATGGCAGGCCGACTTGTATCCATCGAGCAGGCCGGCGGCGCCGAGGATCAGGCAGCCCGCGCAAACCGAGGTGACGTAGCGCGCCGATCCGCCCTTGTCGCGAACGAATGCAATGACCTCATCATCATCAAGGAAATCAACCAGCCCCGGGCCGCCACCGATGCAGAACACATCCAGATCCGGGCAGTCGGCAAACGTCGTGGTCGGCAGCAGCGGCAGGCCGACGTCGCTGATGACAGGTTCGATGCGCTTCCAGAGCAGATGCATGCGAACGTTCGGAAGGCGGGCAAAGACTTCGAAAGGCCCGGTGACATCCAGCTGGGTCATCCCGGGAAAGAATAGAAGTCCGATCTCGATCGGCTTGCCAGACATGCTGCACCCCTCTGTTGAACAAGAGGATGTTGACAGGCCAGCCAGTTTGCCGAAATGTCATAATACACGCATTTCCTGCCAAACCCTCACGAAGAGACTTCCTGACAAGGCCCGCTCATGGCTACGACCGCCCGCCGTCTGGTCTTCGTCCTGTTCGAGGATTGCCTGCTGCTCGACTTTGCCGGACCGCTGCAAGCCTTTGAGCTTGCCTGCGAAACATCAGAGGCCGGCCGCGCGCCCTATGTCTGGCAGATCTGCTCGTTGAAGGGTGGTCCGGTCAAAACCTCGTCCGGCCTGGAGGTGATGACATCCGCCCTCTCCGACTGCGACCGCACTGACATCGACACCCTCATCGTCGGTGGCGGCCCCGGCGTTCATCGTGCCGCGGCGAATTCCGCGCTGGTCGACTGGTTTCGTATGGCGGCGCCGAACGCAAGACGTGTCTGCTCCGTCTGCACCGGCACCTTTGTTCTGGCTGCCGCCGGCCTGCTTCACGGGCGGCGCGCGGTCACGCACTGGGGCTCGTGCGACATGCTGAAGGCGAAATACCCTGATGTTGCGGTTCTGGTCGATCCGGTCTTCGTGCACGACCGCGGAATCTGGACATCAGCGGGTGTGACGGCAGGCATCGATCTCGCGCTCACCTTGCTGGAGGATGATCTCGGCCACCGCGAAGCCATGCGCATCGCACGCCGCCTGGTCGTGTTCCTGAAGCGGCCCGGCGGGCAAGCCCAGTTCAGCGTGCCGCTGTCACTGCAATCGTCCGAAGACACGGCGTTCGAAAACATCTCGACCTGGATGCAGGACAATCTCCGCCGCGATTTGCGCGTCGAGAGTCTGGCCGAGCGCGTGGGCATGAGCCCCCGCACCTTCGCACGCGTGTTCCGGCAAAAGACCGGCCGCACGCCCGGCAAGGCCGTCGAAGAACTCCGCGTCGAAGCCGCCCGCAGGGCACTGGAAGAATCCGCAGCCCCCATCAAGGAAATCGCCGCGCGCGCCGGGTTTCAAAGCGAAGAGCATTTGCGGCGTGCGTTTCGGCGGAGGCTGAATGTGTTGCCGCAGGATTATCGGGTGCGGTTTTATCAGGGGCAGAGGCAGTGAGGGCGGATGGCAGATTAGCGTGACGTAATCCGCCATTTGTTTGAAAATGCAGCGGCGGACTACGCCTTTGCTCTACGCGCTGGTAGTATCCGCGTTATGAAGAATCTGTTCGTCGTCACCCACCCGGAATCTGTTCACCACGTCGAACACCTCGTGGGGGGCTGGTACGACACGGCATTGACCGCAAATGGCCGCGCGGCCGCGAAGCTGCTCGCGGAGCGTCTGTCATCGCTTGTCGGTGCTCAACAAACTGAAATCTACAGTTCCGATCTTCTTCGTTGCTCCCAGACGGCCGACATCCTCGCCGAGCGGCTCGATGGCCCGATTGTTCAGACGTCGGACCTGCGCGAGATCAGCTATGGAGCCGCCGAAGGCAAGCCGCAGGCCTGGCTCGACGCTCACCAGACCGCCGCCCCTGATGACAACCGCCTCGACCACCGAGGCGGCATCGAGAACGCCGAGACGCGTCGAGAGTTCGCAAATCGCATTTACCGGGCAACCGACATGATCGTGGATCGCCCATGCAGCACCCAGATCATCGTGACCCACGGTTTCGCCCTGACCTTCGTCGTCGCGGCATGGATCAAAATGCCGATCGACGCCGCCGGCTACGTAAACTTCGCAACCAAGCCGGGCAGCATCACCCATCTGCAGCAGGACCAGTTTTGGAAGAGCCGGACGGTGCGGACGCTCGGTGACGTCACACATTTTACGGATGGCGGGGATGGGATCGGTAGGGCCGATTAGCGCAGCGTAATCCGCCGTCTTGTTTAAACGCTCAGTTGTTACTTTACCGCTTTTTTGCGCTGCTTTCGTGCCGGCACCGTCTTGCGCAGACTTGCGCTTTTCTCCGTCAACTTTTGCTCAAGAGCCGGCACCACAAAGGCTCGATGCACGAAATGCTCCAGAATGTCGACCATTGTCGATAGGTCGGCCGGCGCTGGAATCCAACCTCGATGCATCGAGGCGCTACCAGCTTCTGTCAGAGTTTCGAGACGTTCTCGGTCAACGCCGTTAATGCGACCGGAAGACACCAACCCATCTAGTTTTCTTTCAAAGGTCAGATTAGGATCAACCCCGAGCAGTTCGGAGGCCATATCAAACACAGTTCTCACGCCGGCAGCTGCAAACCTCGCTAGGTCATTATCGAGCGCGACGTAGAGCTCCGACATAGCGCCATGAAGAGCATTGCCGTAGTCGCCGATAAAGCCCATCGGCGTGAACCAGTCCGGCATTTTCCGCTTCGAAATAGCAGGCCAGTATTCAATCGTCTCGTCGTACACCACAACGTCTTCTTGAGTGGCCACATCCCATTCGTGGCCGTATTCTTCGGAGAATATCTTTACGGTTTGACAGAAAACATGCTCGCACCCCCTGCACTGCAGAATGTACCAGTCGATCTTACCCCACACCATACCGCCAGCATCATCCCAACTCTCGACCGTGTGGCCTTTGATCTCGCAATTTCGTTCTCCACCGCAATTCGAGCAGAGCGCCTTCTTCATCATTGCTGGTTCTTGGTCCATATCAGAAGTCCCTATAGTAGGCTGGCGCAAAGAGGGGACATATCACACAGCCGGCAGCTATTTGCCGCCTTGTTTCATGCCGCGGGTAGTCCCGGTAGTCCCTCCGTTTCGCTTGTGAATAACCGGGACAATCGGCCATTCACCGGCAGGCCTCCCCGAGGCCGTGTCATCTTCAGCTCCAGGCGAATCAAAACGACAGGCCCGTCGATTCGGAGCAAGGCAATGACCGACGACCAATCAATTCCAGTCGTACAGCTTACAGTCAATCCGAGCGCGGTCGCTGCACCCATATACGCGGCGGCGGTAACATGCCGAGAGATCGTCGACTTCTATTTCGACGCTTTGGCAAAAGGAGATTTATCAAAACCACCACCGAACATCGCAACAAGCGATTTTAGGTTCGATATCAAAAGACCCAGTCTCTCGGCCGATGATAGGCGTTCGTTGCATCAAAGCTGGATTCTCGCGAAGGCGTTCCAAGATCTTATGCGCGGCGTCCGCGCGTCGCTCGAACAGGCATACTTGGTGATCGACCTGACCTCTCGTCGCCACACCGTGTCATCGTCATCAACAGTTGAAGACCTGACCTCGCCTATCTTGGAAAAAGCTGGAAAAAGGAATTTCCCTGACCTCTTGGCACGAGTGAATTCCAAGCTTTCCGAACCCCTAGCATTCGCACCCGCTTACCATAGCATGCAAAATGCACGGAACTGTCTTGAACATCGCGGCGGGATCGTTGGCAAGTCAGATGTTGACCCGCATGGTAATTTCGAGCTGAGATTTCCCCGGATGAAGTTTTTCTACATGCGTCACGGTGAAGAGATTGAGATCGAGTACGGAAAGCAAGTAGATGCCGACGACGGCAAGCCGGAGGTAGAGCTCTTCGGACGCTTTGATTTTCACTTGCGAAATTTCAAGCTACGCGATCAACTGGCTTTGACGGTTACCGACTTTAACGAGATCGCCTTCGCTTGCTACCATTTTGGCACCTTGCTTGCTGCGAGATTGCCCAAGCCGGCGTAGGACGGATTAGCGCAGCGTAATCCGCCATCTTGTTTTTAACGCTGAAGCACACGAATACATGCAAAAAGGGCCCGTCGAAGTTACGACGCCCGTGCGACTACTGTTCGAAGAATTGATGAGGTAACGCAATCCGCCACCTTGTTTGAATGCCGCGAATTGCGCCTTCTGCCTTACTCGCTGCTTATTCTTTTTCGGTGTGATCATGACTAGAAGCTACGATCCCAGTAAGATTCCCGTCTGCACCAAGTCATACTGGGAAAGACCGCCCAACCAAAACCAAGGGTCCCTCACTGAATCTAGCGTTCACGAGGCGGTTGGGAAAGCACTCTCGCGGTGGGAGATGCTAGAGCAGCAGGTCGCATGTATGTTTCTCGTTCTTACGGAAACACCCAATATGTCATACAGCCCGGTTAAACGGGCCTTCGGAAGAGTGGAGAGCGGGGGCACCCGTAGAAACATGATACTCTCCGCCGCTGAGGCCTATTTTGGCCAGCATTGGGAAGACAAAAACGTGCGGCTCTCATTCAGCCGCATATTAGAAGCGATTTCCTATGCTTCAAAACGCCGTGACGACATCGCCCATGGCATCGCCGAACAGCACATCATCGACGGGAGACATACCGGATGGTTCCTATACCCCGCCAATTATAATACGGAACGAACAAAACCGTGGCTGCGAGCGAGTGACGATGATGACGATCTTTTCTTTACATTCACAGACTACCGCTTCACGGCATCTGATATTCAAGAATTCGCTAAGAGATTTCGAGAATTGGAACTCGCTGTATTCAAACAAACTGGCCTTTTACCCAAGAGTGCCCACGGGGTGATACATTTTGTAAACGCAGTCAGCGACAATCCAGGAATATTTGGGTTACCTCCTCGATGAGGCGGAGGATCATTTTGTCGACCTATTGAGACTCTACACCTGCTTGAGCCGCAACAATCCTGCGGCAAACTTTGGGCTCGCGATCTGAGCTTGATCTATGTCGGGCGCGCCAGCTTCCGGAATCCTGTTTCCCCTCCAATCACCTGCCGCCATCCCGCCCCCCGGAAGCTCCTAGCCCGCCTGAGCGCAGCGGCGTGCCGGGGCGGTCCGACACTACATCCGGATGCCGCATCACTCATCCGGAGCACTGCCCACAACATCTAGCCCGACGAGGCTGGGCAAGAAACTCGGCTTTTTCGCGAGTTGATGTACGATTCTGATCATGACGAATCGCCCATTCAAGACC
>NZ_JAFCLX010000006.1:0-243802 GCF_018130205.1 Bradyrhizobium sp. AUGA SZCCT0222 | reverse complement strand
CCGGCCTTCCCTGCGCAATGGCTTTACGGCTTATGCCGTGATCTCCCCGGAGACGAGTTCTTGGTTGACTCCGTCACTGCCGTTCCCGCTTGCGCTTCTCCGACAGCTTGACGCCAGCAACGGGCGCCAGGACCACACGGTTTTGCCGTACGCCCGTCCACGCCGTCGTCAGGCGCGAACCAGCGTCCACCGCATCCCGCCGCGCGTTCGTGACGTGCGCAACGCCCCTCTTGTTGGGCGGGACGCGACAATTCAAACCGCTGATTTGCCCGACGAGGAAAGCGGAATTTTGCCCGTCGGGTTAATTTGTCGCAGTGCGAGCAATCCATCCGCCGTCATTCCCCGATGCGCAATTGCGCATCGTGGAATGACGAGAACTCGTAGGATGGGTAGAGCGAAGCGAAGCCCATCGATTGGGACTCGCGGAGAGATGATGGGTTTCGCTTCGCTCTACCCATCCTACATTCTGTCGTCATTGCGAGCGCAGCGAAGCAATCCATCGCGCGGCATAGCGGATGGGTGGATTGCTTCGCTGCGCTCGCAATGACGGTGGTTGATCGCGCCTTTAGGCGGCCACCACGCGCGGGGCGCGTTCGACCGCGTCCGACGGCTGGCACGGCTTGCGCAGCATCATGACGTCGGAGAAGCCGACCGCGCGGAGCTGGTCGCACATGATGCTGCGGGCGTCCGAATCCATCGAGGCGTCGGGGACTACGACCGCGCGGGCATGCGCGGTCAGTAGTTCCGCCGGCAGGTCGGAGGCCGAGCCGGCATCGAGCAACACATGGTCGTAAACCCGCAGCAGCGCGTCGATCGCCAGCGTCAGCCGTGGCGACTGCAGCTGCGAGCGATCGAAGCCCGGACGTCCGGCGCTGACGAGATGGACGCGCGACAGCCGGTCCCTGGTGATGATCTGCGCAAAGGTTGCTTCGCCCTGCATCAGTTCGGCGAGCCCGGGGGCCGCCGGATCGACCGACACCGCCGTCATCGTCGGCGAAGACGCGGTCAGGTCGACCACCACGATCTTGGCCTGCCGCGCCATCAAGCGCGCCAGCGTCAGGGCGGTCAGCGCGATGCCTTCGCTCGACGCGGTGCCGAGGATTGTTACCTTGCGCGCCGCCCCGCCTGCCTGGCCGAGCCGGTCGGCCAGTTGCTCGATTTCTTCGATTCCTGCCGCGAGCTCGGCACGAGGCTCGCGGAAGGCAGGCCTTGAGTCGTCCGTCACGGGATGATCAGGTTCCGGTCCGAAATCATCTTGAGGCTCGAAATACGGTGCAGTCGGAGGCGCGGAGACGCGAGCCGGTTCAGAGGCTGTAGTCACTACAGCAGGCGCTGCAGCGGCGGCCGCGCGCGGCGCGGTCATGCGCAGGAGTTCGCCGGTCACGATCGCGCCTGAGGTCAGCAGCAACGTCGCGAGCGTCGCGATCAGCACGATTGGGAGCTTCTTCGGATAGGCCGGCGTGTTGGAAACGGTGGCGCGCGAGATGATGCGGCCGTCGGCCGGCGCGGCGTCGATGTTTTCGCGGGCGGCGGCTTCGCGGTATTTCGCCAGGTAGGATTCCAGGAGATCGCGCTGCGCCTTGGCTTCGCGCTCCAGCGCGCGCAGCTGCACGTCCTGGCCATTGGACGCGGAGGCCTGCTTCTTGACCAGATCCAATTCGTTTCTCAGGCTATCGACCCGGCCGCTGGCGAGGCGCGCGTCATTCTCGAGCGAGCGCGAGATCTTGCTCGCCTCCTCGCGCAACTGGCGATCGAGATCGCCGAGCTGCGCCTTCAGTTCCTTGATGCGGGGGTGACCGTCGAGCAGCGTCGACGACTGTTCGGCGAGCTGCGCGCGCAGCGTCACCCGCTGTTCGGACAGCCGGCGGATCAATTCGGAATTGAGCACTTCGGAAGCCTCGATCGGCTTGCCGCTCTGAAGCATGTCCTTGATCATGCGCGCCTTGGACTCGGCGTCCGATTTCAGCGCGCGGGCGTTGTTGAGCTGGGTGTTGATCTCACCCATCTGCTGGTTGGACAGCGAGGTGTTGTTGGTGCCGATGAACAGGCTCGACTTCGAGCGGAAATCTTCCGCGCGCTGCTCGGCTTCCGCGACCTTCTTGCGCAGATCCTCGATACCGCCCGACAGCCAGCCACTGGCGGATTTCGCCTGGTCCTGGCGCGCGCCCTGCTGCAACGCCAGATACCCTTCCGCGATCGAATTGGCGACGCGCGCGGCCAGCTCCGGATCGCGCGACTGGAATTCGATGACGATGACGCGCGACTTGTCCACCGCATACGCCGTAAAGCGCTCGAAATAGGCGTCCAGCACCCGCTCTTCCGGCGTCAGCGACAACGGATCGCGTCCTATACCGAACAGCGCCAGCAGCGACTTCAGCGGCGAGAAGCCCTGCAGCACCGGATCGAATTCCGGGCGCTCGGCCAGTTTGTTCTTCTTGATGATTTCGCGCGCCAGATCGCGCGACAACAAGAGCTGCACCTGGCTCGTCACCGCCTCGGCGTCGACCGTGTTGCGCTCTTCATTGCGCTCGCCGTTGGGCCGCAGGAACACGTTCTCGCGGCCATCGACGAGGATGCGGGCTTCGGATTTATAGCGCGGAGTGACCATGTTGACGGCGGCGATCGACAGCACCAGCGCCAGCACCGTCGGGACGATGATCCAGGCGCGCTTTCGGATCAGGGCCTGACCGAGCGCGTGGAGGTCCAGATCGCCGGACTCCGGCGCGGCGACCTGCCTGGTGACGGCAGACTTGGTGACAGCAGATCTGGCCACGGCGGGCTCTGTGGCGACGGCCTTGGTGACGGCCGGTGCGGGCTTTGGAAGCGCCCGCTCCAACACGGCCTTGATCCGGCCCGTACGCCAAAACTCAAAACGCATCGCACACTCCCGCGGACGCCACTTAAAATCGTGACGCGTTTTCGCTCGAAAACGCCACGACCCTATCTCAACCCCGGCGATTACACTCCATTAAGGTTGCCGCTGGGTTAATCCGCGCGATTTGCGGGCTGCAATGACCGCCCCGCAGGGCTGCGGTCATGTTTTGTTAACCATGAACACCCTTAATCGGGCGGATACTTTTTCAGGATTCTCCCCCATGCGAGGCGCGCTCGCCCCGATCCCATGTCTGGTTGCTGCGCTGGCGCTTGCGGGCTGCATGGGCCGGACTACGCCGGTTGCCGTGGCGCCCGCCCCGATCGCGGTGGCCTATGCCGAACCGGCGCCGCCGCGCTTTGACGCGGCCTATCATCTGGATACTGGCGACAAGCTCCGCGTCGTCGTCTACGGCCAGGAAGGCCTCACCAACACCTATGCCATCGATGCCAGCGGCTCGATCACGATGCCGCTGATCGGTTCGGTCCCGGCGCGCGGCAGCACGCCCGCGGGGCTGGCCGCCGACATCGGCGCCAGGCTGCGCCGCGGTTTCATCCGCGAGCCCTCGGTCGCCGTCGAAGTCGAAGCCTATCGGCCGTTCTTCATCCTCGGCGAAGTGGCGGCGCCCGGACAATATCCTTATGTACCGAACATGACCGTTGAAAGCGCCGTTGCCATCGCTGGCGGCTTCTCGCCGCGCGCGCTGCGCGACCGGGTGACGGTCACGCACACCGACGGATCCGGAACGGCGCGCTACGTGGTGCCGCCGGGAACGTCCATCAGCCCGGGCGATACGGTGCTCGTTGGCGAACGCTGGTTCTGATTATGCCTGTCGTCGACGGTCAGCCCCTTCGTATCCTGCACGCGACGCGCGCCCCGGTGGGCGGCATTTTTCGCCATATCCTGGATCTCGCCAACGGCCAGGCCGACAAAGGCCATCACGTCGGCATCATCGCCGACAGCCTCACCGGCGGCGAGCGCGCCGAGCAGGCGCTGGCTGAAATCGCCCCCCGCCTCAAGCTCGGCGTTCATCGTGTCGCCATCCACCGCGAACCGCGCCCCAGCGACACCTTGGCATGGGTGCGCTTCCTGCGCCTGGTCCGGAACCTGAAACCGGACGTGCTGCACGGCCATGGCGCCAAGGCCGGTGTGTTCATACGCTCCAAGATCGCCGCCAGGGATACGATCCGGGTCTATACGCCGCATGGCGGGTCGCTGCATTACCCGCTGTCGACGCTCAAGGGCAATTTCTACGCTCGCCTCGAGCGTGCGCTGATGGACTCCACGGATCTGTTCCTGTTCGAGAGCGCGTTCGCGCGCAACACCTATCAGCGCACCATCGGCACCCCGAAAGGGCTGGTGCGCTGCGTGTTCAACGGCGTCACCGCCAATGAGTTCGACCCCGTCGTCAAGGCCGAGGACGCTACCGACGTGCTCTATGTCGGCGAGTTCCGGCACATCAAGGGCGCCGACCTCCTGATCGACGCGGTGGCCCGGCTGCGCACCGACGGCCGGCCGGTGACGCTGACGCTCGCCGGCGACGGAGAGGAAAGCGCTGCCTTGAAGGCACAGGTGCAGCGGCTCGGCCTCGGCGAGGCGATCCGCTTCATCGGCCACGTCAAGGCACGCTACGGCTTTTCCAAGGGCTCGCTGCTGGTGGTTCCCTCCCGCGGCGATTCCATGCCCTATGTCGTGATCGAGGCCGCGGCGGCGGGAATTCCGATGGTGGCCGCCAATGTCGGCGGCATTCCGGAGATTTTCGGCGCGCATACCGAGGCGTTGTTCGCCCCCAACATCGCCGCCGCGATGGCGGATGCGATCGAGGTTGCACTGGAGAATCCGGCGGCGACGCTGGAGCGGGCTAAATCCCTGCGCGAGCGGATTTTTCAGCACTTCTCGCAGAAGGCGATGGTCGAGGGCGTATTGACCGGCTACCGCGACGCGTTTGCCAATCGTTAACCGTTCTTTACCAACGTAACTGTTTCTTCCGATTTGTCCCTTAAGCCGGATGGCAGGGAATTCCGCATCGGCGGGCGCATCCCTATGTGCCGGCCTAAGAACGGAATCAGAATCGGACTTGGAACAGTGGAACCGCTTAACGCTCGCTCGATGTTAGACGCTGCGGCAGCAACGGCCGCGGCGACCGCTACCGGTGAACGCCCGCCGATCGAACGGCGCCGCCGGCTCTCGCCGGCAGCCCTTGCCGTCACCAACCAGAAGGTCAGCCGCGCCTATTCGCCGATCGTGATCGCGGGCGCGGTCCGCCTGGTCGATTTCGTCATGCTCAGCCTGATCGGCCTTGCGCTCTATTTCGCCTATGTCGTGCGCCTCAAGGGTTTCCATTGGGAATATGTCGCCGCGATCATCGGCATGACGGCGACCGCCGTGATCTGCTTCCAGGCTGCCGACATCTACGAAGTCCAGGTGTTCCGCGGCCAGCTGCGGCAGATGACCAGGATGATTTCGTCCTGGGCCTTCGTGTTCCTGCTGTTCATCGGCGCTTCCTTCCTGGTCAAGCTCGGCAGCGAGATTTCGCGGATCTGGCTCGCATCGTTCTTCGTCGTCGGCCTTGCGGCCCTGCTGATCGAACGCGCCTTCCTGCGCACGCTGGTGCGCAGCTGGGCGCGGCAGGGCCGGCTTGACCGCCGCACCATCGTGGTCGGCTCGGACCAGAACGGCGAGCAGCTGGTCGAGGCGCTCAAGACCCAGCACGATTCGGATATTGACGTGCTCGGCGTGTTCGACGACCGCAACGACAGCCGCGCGCTGGAAACCTGCGCCGGCAGCCCGAAGCTCGGCAAGGTCGACGACATCGTCGAATTCGCCCGCCGCACCCGCGTCGACCTCGTGCTGTTCGCGCTGCCGATCTCGGCCGAGACGCGCATCCTGGAAATGCTGAAGAAGCTGTGGGTGCTGCCGGTCGACATCCGTCTGTCCGCGCACACCAACAAGCTGCGCTTCCGTCCCCGCTCCTATTCCTATCTCGGCGAGGTGCCGACGCTCGACGTGTTCGAGGCGCCGATCACCGACTGGGATCTGGTGATGAAGTGGCTGTTCGACCACGTCGTCGGCTTCCTGATCCTGATGCTGGCGCTGCCCGTGATGGGACTGGTCGCGCTCGCCATCAAGCTGGACAGCCCGGGGCCGGTGATCTTCCGCCAGAAACGGTTCGGCTTCAACAATGAGCGCATCGACGTCTTCAAGTTCCGCTCGATGTACCACCATCTCGCCGATCCCACCGCCTCCAAGGTCGTGACCAAGAACGATGCCCGCGTCACCCGCGTCGGGCGCTTCATCCGCAAGACCAGCCTCGATGAACTGCCGCAGCTGTTCAACGTGGTGTTCAAGAGCAATTTGTCGCTGGTCGGCCCGCGCCCGCACGCCGTGCAGGGCAAGTTGCAGAGCCGGCTGTTCGACGAGGCCGTCGACGGCTATTTCGCGCGCCACCGCGTCAAGCCCGGGATCACCGGCTGGGCGCAGATCAACGGCTGGCGCGGCGAAGTCGACACCGACGAGAAGATCCAGAAGCGCGTCGAGTTCGACCTCTATTACATCGAGAACTGGTCGGTGCTGTTCGACCTCTTCATTTTGCTCAGGACGCCGTTGGCGCTGATGACGAAGAACGAGAACGCTTATTGAGTTTCTGAGGACTACCTGCCGTCATTGCGAGCGCAGCGAAGCAATCCATGGCGCGGCATAGCGGATAGATGGATTGCTTCGCTTCGCTCTCATGCACAAACGCTCCGCGTTTGTTGCAGACAATGACGGAAGTAGCGGTTGCTGCGTAATGTAGTGTCTAGTGTGTGCGTGAGTATCGAATGGCGTATGCGGCGACAGCCGAGGGATCCCTTCCATCGTTGACAGCCGCGCCGGGCGTGCTCGCGGTGCAGCGCGCGATGGTATGGCTGGTCGGCGCGTCCGGCGCCATCGTCTTCATCGAGCCCAGCCCCTATGAGATCGCAACGCTGCTGGCGTCGCTGATCTTCTTTGCCACCGGCGGTTTGCGGATGCGGCTGGTGTTCATTCCGCTGCTGCTGGCGCTGTTCCTGCTCAATACCGGCTACACGATCAGCGCCACCGCCGTGATTGACCGGCCCGGTGTCAGCATGTGGATCGCGACCTCCTGGTACATGGCCATCACCGTGATGCTGTTCGCGATGGTGGTGGCCGAAGACACCGCAGCCCGGCTCGACATGCTCCGGCGCGGCCTCGTCGTCGGCGCGGTGATCGCGGCGAGCCTCGGCGTCGCCGGCTATTTCAACCTCGTCCCGGGCGGACGCGACCTCCTGACGCTGTACGATCGCGCCCGCGGCACCTTCAAGGACCCGAACGTGCTCGGCGCGTTCCTGATCCTGCCGGCGCTGTTTTGCCTGCAAAGCGTGGTCTCGGACAAATTCGGAAAATCGCTGCGCAACACCGTCGCCTTCGGCATCATGTCGCTGGCGATCCTGCTGGCGTTTTCGCGCGCGGCCTGGGGCGGGTTGATCCTGACCTCGATGTTCATGCTGGCGCTGATGGTGTTGACCAGCCGGTCGCAGGCGCAGCGTTCACGCATCATCATGATCGCGCTTGTCGCTGCGATCCTCGCGGCGGCGCTGGTGGCGGTGCTGCTGTCGTTCGACTCGATCGCGCAGATGTTCAAGCAGCGCGCCAGTTTCGACCAAAGCTATGACTCCGGCCGGTTCGGCCGGTTCGGGCGCTACATCCTCGGCGCCAACATGGCGCTCGATCTGCCGTTCGGAATAGGTCCGCTGCAGTTCACCCGCTACTTTCCCGAGGACACCCACAATTCCTATTTGAACGCGTTCATGTCGGGCGGCTGGCTCTCCGGCGTCTGCTACCCGGCGCTGGTGTTCGTCACGGCGCTGAACGGATTCCGCTACATCTTCGTCCGCGCGCCCTGGCAGCGCGCCTATCTGGCCGTCTTCGCCGCCTATCTCGGCACCGTCGGCGAGAGTTTTATCATCGACACCGACCACTGGCGGCATTTCTGGATGATGCTGGGGCTCATGTGGGGCATGTTTGTCGCGGCGGAACTTTACAAGGCCCGCGTTAGATTCCTGGTTTGACGCGTTTTCTTGACGCGAACCGGTGTCCACTTCGCTGGAAAACGCTCTAGCCAGGCATTCAACGGCGCGGCCGTCCCAGCTTCTTAGGCGCCTTCTCCTTCGGCGCGTCGATCAATCCCTTCAGCGCCTCGGTCGCCTCCAGCACCGATTTGTAGGCCTCGCTCGCAAAGCGAAGCAGCAGCTGCAGCTCCGCGTCCGAATAGCTGCCCCACAGTTTGTACATCGCCTCCTGCATCGGCACGTAGAACCGCCCGATCTGCGCGACGTTGTCAGGCACGGTCACGATAAAGACCTTGCGCCGGTCGGCCGCGTCGCGCTCGCGGCGCACGAAGCCGGCCTTCTCGAGCCGGTCCACCACGCCGGTGATGGCGCCGGTGGTCAGCCCCGTGACCTCGGCAAGACGGCCGGCGGTGACGCGGCCCTCCAGATTGAGAAAATCCAGGCATTCGAGGTCGGAACCGGAAATTCCCGCCACGTTGGCAACGGTTTGGCCGAACAGCACGCCCTGCGCGGTCGAGCGCCGCAGCGCTTCCTCCAGTTCCTGCATCAGCGCAGCCCGCGCCTTCGGCCTTGACACGGTCGATTTCATATCTTAGTCCATCATTATCTTAGCTACTAAGATAATTAGCAGCTGATATTTCCTACCATCCCGCGGACGCACGGAGCAAGGCATGGCCCACCGACCCAAAGCCCTGATCATCGGCGGTGGCATCGCAGGTCCCGTGACGGGAATCTTCCTGAAGCAGGCCGGCATCGATGCCGAGGTGTTCGAGGCCTGGCCCTACGCCACCGGAATCGGCGGCGGCCTGCAGATCGCGCCGAACGGCATGCACGTGCTGGCCGAGATCGGCTTGGCCTCCGAGATGATCCGCCGCGGTTCGGTCGCCGAATCCTTCGATTTCTATTCGCAGAAAGGCGCCCGCCTCGGCTCGCTCAACCGCAACATGAAGGCGCGGTTCGGCCAGCCGGCGGTGAACATGTGCCGCGCCACGCTCAATGAAATGCTGATCGACAAGGCCTGGTGCGCCAATGTCGAGCTCAGGTTCGAGAAGCGGCTGGTGGGAATCGAGGATCGCCCCGACCAGCCAGTCGTGGCGCATTTTTCCGACGGCAGCTTTGCCGAGGGCGATTTTGTCATCGGCGCCGACGGCGTGCATTCGGCCGTCCGCGGCCACGTGATCCCGGACGGACCAAAGCCGTTCGACACCGGGCTGATCGGTTTCGGCGGTTTTGTGCCACGCGCGGTGATCGAGAATTCGCCGATCGACCAGCGCGTGGTGACGACGTTCGGCCAGAGTGGATTCTTCGGCTACGGCTTCTGCAGTTCCGATCCCGATGACGGCCTGATGTGGTGGAGCACGCAGCCCGCGCATGGCGCCAGTGCCGCGACCTACCGTGCCATGAGCCAGGATCAGCTGCGGCAGCATTTGCGCAGCTTTCACGCCGGCTGGCACGATCCGATCCTGCAAATCATCGATGCGGCCGAGAACATCGTGGTCACGGACACGCTCGATGTCGCGACCCTGCCGACCTGGTCGCGCCAGCGGACGCTTCTCATTGGCGACGCCGCGCACGCCACCAGTCCGCATGCCGGCCAGGGCGCGTCACTGGCGCTGGAGGATGCGCTGCGGCTTGGCCGCTTGATGCAGACCCGCCAGGAACTCGCGTTGACGTTTAGGAATTTCGAGGCCGAGCGCCGTCCGCGCGCCGAAAAGATCGTGGCGCTGGCCCGCCGCAACGGCAACAGCAAGCGCGAGTTCAGTCCGACCGGCGCCTGGATCCGTGACCGGATGATGAAACTGATGCTGCCGGTCGGCGCACGGGCGATGGACTTTATGTACGCGTACGATCCCCGTGCGGCGTAGCGGTGCAAAGCCTACTTCTCCACCGCAAACGTCAGGCCGGCATGGTAGACCAGCCGCTCGATCAGTCTGTGCTGCATCGCCGCCCCCGGCGTCCAGATGCCGGCGGGCACATCAGACGCATCGCGCAACAGGCAGATCGCGCATTCGGAGATCATCTTCGCCGTCGAGCCATAGCCGGGATCGCGGTCGCCCTTCACCGCGGCGCGGGCCTGTTTGCCGTCGGGAGCGAGTGCGACGAACAGCAGATCGAAGAAACCACTCTCCCGCATCTCTTTCGAGGGACCGTCGCCAGGCTTCAGCCCGCTTGCGCCGCCCATCCTCTCGGCGTTGACGGCGGCGACGAGCTGCCTGGCGTTGGCTTCGCCCTGCTCTCCCGGACCGGTCAGGACCATCTCGTCATAAACGAAGTCCTTGCCGTACGGAAAGTTCATCAGCAAATTGGAACGGTGCAGGTTGCGGGTGTTGATGGTCGCCATCACGAAAGGCGCCGTCCACGAGCCCAGATCATCGTCGAACAGCGGCTTGTTCCCGCGCGGCTGCTTCGGGCCTTCAAATCCCGGCGCCAGCAAAAATGGATCCTTCAACAGGGCGACCAGACTGAGGTCTTGCGCGGCAGCCGCGAACGTCGCCCAGGTGCTCGCGGCGGTACCACCGGACAGCGTGCCACTCATGTCGCGGATCCGGCCCTTGACGCGGTTGGTCGGGGCGCCAAAAATCTTCTTTGCTTCTTGCTGGACGGAGAACACACCAAGCTCGAACGGCAGCGAATCGAAGCCGCAGGAAAATACGATGCGTGCGCCGGTCGACTTTGCGGCCGCCTCGTGCGTGTCGATCATCTGCCGCATCCAGAGCGGCTCGCCGCAGAGGTCGAAATAGTCGGTGCCATCCGCGACGCATGCTGCGACCAGTTCGGAGCCATAGCGTTGATACGGACCGACGGTCGAGATCACCGATCTGGTTCGGCCGACCATCGCCTTCAGCGAGGCGGGATCGCCGGCATCGGCAACGATCAGCGGGGTATCAGCCGGCGCGCCGATCGCGTCGCGCACGGCAGCGAGCTTGTCCAGGCTGCGCCCGGCCATCGCCCATTTCAGATTACCGTCGCCCTTGTACTGCGCGGCGAGATATTCAGCGATGAGCTGGCCGGTGAAGCCGGAGGCGCCATAGACGACGATGTCGAGTTTCGACGAAGGCATGGTCTGACTTCCGGGAAGATGATGCTCGAAAACTGGAGCTACTTCTCCACGGTGAACGTCAGGCCAGCGTTGTCGACCAGCCGCTTGATCAGTCTGTGCTGCATCGCCGCCCCCGGCGTCCAGATCCCGGCGGGCACATCGGGTGTATCGCGCAGCAGGCAGATCGCGCATTCCGAGATCATCTTGGACGTCGAGCCATAGCCGGGATCGCGGTCACCCTTGACCGCCGCACGGACCTGGCGGCCATCGGGAGCGATCGCTACATAAAGCAAATCATAGAGGCCGTTCTCGCGCTCTTCCTTCGACGGCCCTTCGCCCGGCTTGGGCGCACCGGGGCCGGTCTTTTCGGTGTTTGCGGCCATCACGAGCTTGGCGTTGGCCTCGCCCTTCTCGCCGGCACCCGTCAGCACCATTTCGTCGTAGACGAACTCCTGCCCGTACGGAAAGCCCATCAGCATGTTCGAGCGATGGACGTTGCGGGTGTTGATGAGCGCCATCATGAAGGGCGCGATCCAGGACTGCAGGTCTTCCTCATAGGACGGCTTGCTGCCCGGCGGCTGCTTCGGCCCCTTGAATCCCGGCGTCAGCGCGAACGGATCCTTGAGGATCGCAACGAGGCTGAGATCCTTGGCAACCGCGTCGAAGGTCGCCTTGGCGCTCGCAGCGGTGCCGCCGGACAGGGTGCCGCGCATATCGCGCACGCGACCCTTGACGCGCAAAGCCGGCGCACCGAACACCCGCTTGGCTTCCTCCTGCACGAAGAAAGCACCGAGCTCAAACGGCACCGAGTCGAACCCGCACGAAAACACGATGCGCGCGCCCCTCGCCTTCGCCGCGGCTTCATGCTTGTCGATCATCTGGCGCATCCACAGCGGCTCGCCGCAGAGATCGAAATAGTCGGTACCCGACTCCACACAGGCCGCAAGCAGCTCATTGCCGTAAAACTGATACGGGCCGACGGTGGTGATCACGGATTTCGTCTGCGCCACCATCGCCTTCAACGACGCAGCATCTGACGCGTCGGCCACGATCAGCGGCGTATCCGACGGCGCGCCGATCGCATCGCGCACCGTGGCGAGCTTGTCCTTGCTGCGCCCGGCCATCGCCCATTTCAGGCTGCTGTCGCCCTTGTAATGCGCGGCGAGATATTCAGCGACGAGCTGGCCGGTGAAGCCGGTAGCGCCGTAGACTACGATGTCGAATTTCGACGAAGACATGTTTTAGTTCCCTAATACTCGTCATTGCGAGAAGCGAAGCGACGAAGCAATCCATACTTACTTGGTGGCTATCTTACTTGGTGGCTATGGATTGCTTCGCTGCGCTCGCAATGACGGTTTCCCCTTCATTTCGCAAGGCTATTTCTTAGCATACGAAACGCCCATGCCGGCGCGGACGTCGGCCTGGATGCCATAGGGCGCGATCGGATAGCGCAGGCCGTTTTTCGCCAGTTGCTTCATGCCGATAATGGCCTTGGCGAGATGCGCGGGCTGCAGTGCCATCAGCATTTCCTCGTCGGGCACGCCGCCATAGCGACGTTCCGCGAAGCACGGCAGCGACAGCGAGGGCTCGCCGGTCTTGAGCGCCCGCCCCCAGGAATCCGCGCAGGCGGTCTCGCCGACCACGCCCCATTCGAACTTCTTGTAGCCGGTATATTGCAGCCCGTTGATCAGGATGATCATCTGGCCCGGCGTCGCATACACCAGACAAATGTCAGGCGGATTGAGCCGTCCGCTGGTGAGCGGGCTCACCGCCATCGCCTGGTATTTGCCATATGGCACGACATCGAGCGCTTCCTGGCGCAGCCGCGCGTCTTCCTCGGTGCCATGCCAGACACCGACGTAATTCTTTCCTTCGAGAAATTTCTCGTCGGTTGGCGCCAGCCCGATCACGGCGCGGCATTGCGCGCCGACGAGGTCTTCGCCGGTGATGCCGACGGTCCAGCCGAGCCTTGAAGCCATGCTGACGATCTGGTCGGTGGTATGGACCGCACTGGGGCGCCGAATCTTCGGGATTGCCGCCATCTCCTCGACGGTCGCGAACATCTTGATGCCGATCACGGTGGTCCTGAGCCGCAACAGGCTGATCAGGTCGGCAGCCATGCCGTTCAAATCGAACGCTTCCGGCGGCGTTTGCTGTTGCATGGCGTAAACTCCCTGGATCGGCGCGCTGCGCCTGTTGGCGTCAATTCTAGCCCGGCCGGTCCCCTGTTGCGACCTCTACTTCGGCGCCGGCCCCGGCAGCAAATCGTCGATCTTGCCGGTGGCCCGGTACGCAACCAGCCCCATCCATTCGCGCGCCGCGGTTTCGGTCCGTCCGAGGCCATCAAGAATGGCGTTAGAGAACTTCATCAGGTCGCCGCGGCCGCCGACCCGCCAATCGACCGGATAGGCCTCGACCGCAAATCCAGCCTTTCGGAACAGGCCGACCGATCGCGGCATATGAAAGGCCGAGGTCACCAGCAACCAGCGCTCGCCGTCCTTCGGCGCCACCAGCGCTTTGGAGAACTGGGCATTCTCAAGCGTATTCCGTGATGCACGCTCCATGATCAACCGCGATTTGGCGATGCCGAGGCTCTCGAAAACCGCGCCGGCGAAATCGGCTTCCCGCGCATCGTTCGAAATCAGATTGGCGCTGCCGCCGGTGAAGACGATGCGCGCATTCGGATAACGACGCGCAAGGGCCGCTGCCGCGATGATGCGGTCCGGCGCACTGCGCACCACCGGCGTGCCATGCGCGGCCGATATGTCAGCCTCGATCGATGCGCCGAGCACGACGATGCCGTCCGGCGGCGGGCCGGCTCCGGCCTCCCATCGCGGAAAGCGCTGCTCCAGCGGATAGAGCAACAGATTTCCGAGCGGCGACAATCCGCAGATCACCAGCAACAGCACGGAGGCCATCACGAGCTTGCGGCCGAGCGATGCAAAGCGCGTCAGCAGCAGGATGGCGCCAATGAAACCGACGCCGATTAGGAAATTCGTCGGCATCAGCATGTAGCCGAGCGTCTTGGAGAGAACAAAGAACAAGGAAGGCCTCTTGGATTTCCGGCTCGTCATACGCGGGCTTGACCCGCGTATCCATCTTCTTCGCAAAAAGCGTCATGCGAAAATGATGGATTGCCGGGGCGCAGACAAGTTTACGTAGTCTGCGCAAGCAGACTACTATGCCCGGCAATGACAAATAGGACGAGACAACACCGACAAGAAGGTCCCCCATGACCCATCATCACCTGCATTCCAGCCCCAAAACCTGCCACTGGGGCTTTTTCGAAGCGAAATTGAAGCCGGTCCTGACCATTGCCAGCGGCGATGAGGTCACGGTCGATACCATCACCGGCGGCCCCGACGTGGTGCCCGACCGCAGCAAATTTCACGTGCCGCCGGAGCTTGCCGACGTGCACGCCCAGAACGAACGGATGGTGCCGGGCCATATCCTGACCGGGCCGATCGCGGTGGAAGGCGCAGCCCCCGGCGACGTGCTCGAGGTCGACATTCTCGACGTCCAGCTCCGGCAGGACTGGGGCTACAATCTGATCAAGCCGCTGTCAGGCACCCTGCCCGACGATTTCCACGAGACGCGCCTGCTGAACATTCCGCTCGACCGCGAGCGGATGGTCGGCCGGATGCCGTGGGGGCTCGACCTGCCGCTCAAGCCGTTCTTCGGCGTGATGGGCGTGGCGCCGCCGCCGGCCTGGGGCCGCATCACCTCGCTGATCCCGCGCGCGATGGGCGGCAATCTGGACAACAAGGAGCTAGGGGCCGGCGCCAAACTCTATCTGCCGGTGTTCGTGCCCGGCGCGCTGTTTTCCTGCGGCGACGGCCACGGCGTGCAAGGCGACGGCGAAGTCTGCGTCACAGCGATCGAAACCGCGCTGCAGGGCCGCTTTCGCCTGACACTGCGCAAGGATTTGCGGCTGGAATATCCGCGCGCGGAAACGCCTGATCATTACATGACGATGGCGATGGACCCCGACCTCGACCAATGCGTGGTGCGCGCGCTGCGCGACATGATCGTGCTGCTCGGCGAGAAGCGCAATCTGTCGCGCGAGGACGCCTACACGCTCTGCAGCCTCGCCGCCGATCTGCGGGTGACGCAGACGGTCAACGGCTCCAAGGGCATCCACTGCATGATCGCAAAGAGTGTGGTGCACGGCTGATTTCAGCGCGGTGCGCCGTCACAGCGGCGAAAGCAGTTCCAACGTTGAACGAATCCTGACGCTGGTCTTTCCAACCAGCGCCGCCCCCTGCACGTCAGCGCGATCGGCGGTATAGGTGCCGCTGAAGCCGGTGGTGACCTCGCGCCCGCCAAACAGCGGCAGCACGCCAGCCGATTTGGTGTGCTGGGTGGTGGTCAGTTCGCCGCGCCATTTGCCGCGGTCGGCGGTGTAGGAGCCGGTATAATAGAAATGCGAGTCGCCGCCGACGATCCTGCCATCCAGCAGCACGATGACGCCGCTGGCGTGGCCACGCCCGCCCTCCATCATTTCGGTCAGGATCGAGTAGAGACCGTTGGTGATCGTCATCGCAGGATTGTCCCCCGTCCGCAGCAGCATCGACTGTGCATACGGCCTGAGGCAATCGGGAAATGAGCGAGGCGCTGGATCGTTTCGCCGCGGCTGGATTGGCGCCGTCAGGCCGGTAGTTGGTCGCGCAGCGCTGTTCAACATCGGAGCCTGCGAGGCGCCAGTCGACTTTTTCGACGCTGTTACAAGGAGATAGGCTGCGACCTTGGTGGCAATTGACTTATCCCCATGAAACTTAATAGAGTCTAAATAGATACTTTTCAGTACGGCGTTTAAAAGTTAGCGTTCTTGCATGGCTACAGAAAAAGCCGAAACCGACCGCATTCCCGTGACGTTGGCGATCTCGACCATCAGCTATCTCGAAAAACTGGTGAGACAGGGTACCCACGGCACTAGCGTTCCCGGCGTTGCGAAGACCCTGATCGAGGAAGGCATCCGGCTCGCCATCAAGGACGGGCTGCTGTCGATCCGCGACAATGGCAGGCCTTGATGGCACGCCAGCGGAAAATTCGCTGACGGGAGACAGGAGCGCGGCGGTTCCTCAAAGAATTTGGGACCGCAAGCATGTTCGCAACCATACCGACCTGGACCACCGAGCGCGTCGAACTCCTCAAGCAACATTTCGAATCCGGCCTCTCATGCCGCGAGATCGCCGCTCACATCGGCGTCAGCCGCAACGCAGTGATCGGCAAATTGACACGGCTCGGTTTGACCCGCGGGCCGACCAATATCGAACAGCATTTGCAAGGGACCACCAGGGAACGCAGCCCGAAATCCGTTCCCCGCGCCCAGTACCGGATGCTGCAAGTGGTCTACCAGAACGGGCAACCGGCCCCCGACGCCCCGATCGCCAGCGAGCGGCCCTGCTCGCTGCTCGAACTCAGCCATGAGCGCTGCCGCTGGCCGATCAGCACGCCCGGCGCGGAAGATTTCTGCTTTTGCGGCAACACACCGCTCAAGGGTATGCCCTACTGCGTCGGCCACACCCGCCTCGCCTACAAGCCCGGCTCGCGCCAGCGCGTGGCCCGGGCGTGACCTTGTCTGACACACTCTCTGCCTAGAGCGCAGCAAATATCGGGCACGACCATTCCACGGCTGTAGCAGTCACTGCGCGGGCACGAGCGCCTGCGCCCCCTTGTCCTTGATCAAGAGCACCAGGAATTTCGCCGGCTGGGTGCCGCTCGCGTTCCGGTCGACGACATGAATATCATCGGGGCCTTCATAGAAACTTTGTCCTGCTGTCAGAGTCACCGGTTGTCCACCCTTCAGCTGCATCACGACGGAACCCTCCAGCACATAAACAAACGCATGTGCGTTGTGTCGGTGGACAGCACTCGACCCGCCGGGCGCATGCTCGACCGTGATCATCAAAGCTTCCTTGCCGGGATTATCCGGAAGATCCTTGGACATGAGCGGCGTCACCTTGGGCTCCTGAGCAACCGCCGTTCCGGTCATCAAGCACAGAAGAACCAGCGCAACGAGTTTGTTTGCCATAATCGCCTCTTTCGTTCATTGCCGATGCGAGATCAGGCCTTTGTGCGGCGAAGCCATGCGTCGAGACCGATGCGGCCGAGGCGCGCCTCGCCCAACGGCACGAGCGAGTGCTCGTCAACCCGACCGCCCCAGTATCGGGCCTCGGGATCGCTCACGACTTCGCGCGGGTCGCCAACCGCCTTCAGATAGCGGGCGATGATGTCAATGAGCGGCGCTCGTTCCGGTCCGGCGATCTCCACGATACCGCTTCGCGGCGCCGCGAGTGCCAGATCGGCAACGATGGCAGCAACGTCGTCCGACGCGATGGGCTGGAACAGGATAGGCGGGAGCCTCACTGTGTTTCCGTCCGCACTTGAATCGGCGATACCGCGAACGAATTCCAGGAACTGGGTCGCGCGAACGATGGTGTATGGAATGCCCGAGGCTTCGATCAGTTTCTCCTGGGCGAGCTTGGCGCGGAAATAGCCATTGTCGGTTCGATCGATCGCGACGATCGACAGTGCGACATGATGCCGGACGTTCGCTGCGGCCTCGGCGGCGAGCAGGTTGCGGCCGGAGGTCTCGAAGAATTCGAGCACCGCTTTGTCTTCAAATGAGGGCGAATTGGCCAGGTCGATCACCACCTGTGTGCCCGCCATGACCTCCTTGAGACCCTCACCGGTGATCGCGTTAACGCCGCTTTTGGGCGAGGCGGCGACGACTTCGTGGCCACCCTGGCGCAGAATGGCGACGGTCTTCGAGCCGATCAGGCCGGTGCCTCCGATCACCACGATCTTCATGGTTGATGCTCCGTGGTCGTTAGATGAGCTCAGCTTAGTTCCGCTTAGAACCCGCAGAATACTATCCCAAGGTACAGGTCGTACCACCCGCTGAACCGGCGAGACCCGGTAGACCCTACGATACCGCCACGCGGCGTTTTCCCGTCAGCGTGGCACACGCTTCGGTGAGCCAACGACTCTTATTGAGTTCAGGCTCTGGTCGCTATTCAGATCAGGCCCTTAGGCCAGCTTCCAGCCAACCTCGTCCCGATAGCTCTGGTAGAAGTCGAGCGTGTAGGCCTCCTCCGGCGTCTTGCGCACGCGCTCGTCGAGCTTGTGGGCATCGTCGCCGACCAGGATGCGCCAGCGGTCCGCCTTGACGCCGTCGAGGATGATTTTTGCAGCGGCCGCCGCCGTGGTCGGCGCATCATCATGAAACGATCGTGCGCGGTCGAGTGCGAGCTGCTGAATGTCCTCATCCGACATGTTCGTGGTGTCGGTGCCCATGCCCTTCAGCCGCTCCCGGGTCACGCCGATTTCAACATCGGTCAAGCGCTCGGTCTCGCTGCCGCTCTGGATCTTGCGCGAGTTCGACACGATCGAGGTGCCGATGTGGCCGGGCATCACGACCGAGCACTTGATATGCGGCGCGTTGAGCCGCAGATCCGTCATCAGCGCCTCGGAAAATCCCTTCACCGCGAACTTGGCGGCGGCGTAGGCGGTGTGCGACACGCCGGGGCCGACCGACGCCCAGAAGCCGTTGACGCTGGACGTATTGATGATGTGGGCCTCGTCGGCCTTCAGCAGCAGCGGCATGAAAGTACGGACTCCGAGATAGACGCCGCCCCAGCAGATGTTGAAGGTGCGCTCCCATTGCTCGCGCGAATTGGTGAACAGGCTGCCGCCGCCGCCGATGCCGGCATTGTTGAACAATAGATGGATCTTGTCGGTCGCCTGTTGTTCGATCAGCTCATCGCGAAACCGCTTGAGCTGATCCTCGATCGCGACGTCCGCGACATGCGTGGTGACGCGCAGACCCTGCGGCAGCTTCTCGGCTTCGCACAGCTGCCTGGTCTCGGCCATCGCCTCGGCGGAGACGTCGCACATCGCGACATTGCAGCCCTCGGCGACGAGCTGGCGCGCCAGCTCGCGGCCCATGCCCGTGCCGCCTCCGGTGATGACGGCGATCTTTCCGGCGAATTCCTTCATGGAGATGTTGATCCTTTTTTCTTTTTCACTACAGACGAAAATATAGCCCGTCATGGCCGGGCTTGTCCCGGCCATCCACGTCTTCCCGGCCTAAGCGGACCAAAGACGTGGATGCCCGGCACGAGGCCGGGCATGACGACGCGTTGAGTACCTGCCCTACTCCGCCGCCTCGACGCGTTGGCCCGCCGATGCCCCCAACCCTTCCAGCGCCTTCTTGATCGCGGCCTGCTGCGCAGGCGATGCTTCCGGCATCGGCGCGCGCGAAAACGTCTTCGGCAGTCCCTGCAGCGACTGCGCGTAGCGCGTGCAGGCCGGCAGATTGTCTGAGACAATCGCATTCCACAGCGTCAGCAATTTCTTGTGCAGGTCGAGCGCGCGGACATGATCGCCGGCCTTGACCGCATCCCACAGCTCGACCGAGGCATGCGGCGCGGCAGAGAGGATCGCGGCGATCGAGCCGTGCGCGCCGAGCGCGTAGGACGGATACATCAGCGCGTCGACCGCGCTGTAGATCAATTTATCCGGCGCCATCATCATGAGATCGGCGAACAGTTTTAGATCGCCGGCGCTCTGCTTGACGCCGACCACCAGCGGCACCTCGTTCATGATCCGCGTCAGCAGCGCGGGCGACAGATACGACCACGGCACCACGTTGTAGATGATGATCGGCATGCCGGTCTCGTCGGCCATCCGGCGGAAATGATCGACCATCGCCTGCTCGTCCGGCTTGAACAGATAATGCACCGGCGTCACCTGCAGGGCGGCGACATCCATGTCGCGCACCAATTTGCCGCGCCGGATCGCGTCGCGCGTGGAATCGACGATGATGCCGGCGATCACGGGCGCGCGGCCCCTGGCTGCCTCCACCGTCGCCGCCACCAGGTCGCGATACTCGTCATGATCGAGCGTATGCCCCTCGCCGGTCGAACCGCCCGCTGCCATGCCGTGGCTGCCGGCGCCGATCAGCCAGTCGACTTGCGGGGCGACCTGCTTGAAATCGATCTCGCCGTCTTTGCGAAACGGCGTTGTCATCGGCGGTATCACGCCTGTCGGGCGTACTTTCATCATCGACCCCTTGCGTTTCCGTTTCCCAAATCCGACCCCGCTCTTTGGCTGTCATCATCGATCGGCGGGTAAAGCCTAACCGTTGCCGGATGGGCAATCCAGTTGAGACATCGGTGGGCTGGGTCGTGGCGGCGTCATAACGGGCGGAGGCGCGGCTCCCAGTTCGAGCGGCACAAACATCTGAATCTTTGCACGAAAAAACCCCGGCAAGTCATGCCGGGGTTATTTTGCTCGCTTAGCGGGGTGGCTTCGGCGGACCAAAGGGATTACGGGGCGGAAGGTGCGTGGGGCCGGTGCCCAGCCTGCCGCCGGTCACGATATCCAGCTGCTGCGTCGTCAGTTCGATCGGCTTGTCAGTCCTGCGTTCCATGGTGCGTCTCCTGTTGCTGTCCCGGTGCAACGTTGCCTCGGTCTGACCGGGACAATGACGGATCGGCGACGGCCGCGCTGTTCCCCAGGTGACAGCCGGGCCAGAACGGAAGTGGCCTCGGCCTTTCCTTTGGCCGTTCCAGACCGTCGTCACTTGCAAGGGCTCACGGCTTTCGCGCTTAACCATACGAAAACTCAGGGCGACGGAGCCGGCGCGTCCGTAGTATGTTTGCGGCTATTGGATTTATTAATTTTTGGTGCCTTATGAACGACGCGTATTTCAAGGAGCAGTCCCGGCGCGTCCGCGCGATTGCGGACAAGGCCGATCCCTTCACGAAAAAACGACTGCTGGTGCTCGCAGAAAGCTACGATGCGCGGATTGGACGGCCTTCAAGGGCAACGCGACAGCTGCCCTTCGTCGCGATCAATAATGAAAAACCTGCCGATCAGCGCGACGACGGCGAGACCGCGCGCTGATTGTGGCAACTTCCGCATAGCGTTCGCCGTTCGCATATTCCGCGACAAGGCATTACGCCCGTACGCGACAAGGGAGCGCAGGCGGAAACGGTTCGGCAGAATGGGCGTGACGCCGCGCGCGGTGCGTGTCAGTATCCCGCTAATCAAAGCGCGCGCACGTCGGACGAAGCGCCGCTGCCAGGGAGGGAACAGCACAACGCGCGCGTAAGCGGCGGCGCCTTCCGTTGGCCTAACGGTCCGTTGGCGTCGCATGGGACAACAGATTGTCCATCGTCTGCTGATTTCGTTCCCCGCTTTGCTCGGGGTTCTCTTCCTCTGTTTTTGTCTGTTGCAAGTGGTGCCGGCCGATCCCGCGATGATCATCGCCGGTCCCGACGCCAAGGCCGAGACCATCGCGGCGATCAGGCTCGAGCTTGGCCTCGATCGCTCGATCCCGGTGCAGTTCTTCGAATACATCATGCGGGTTCTGCGCGGCGATCTCGGCCGCTCGATCATCTCCAACCGGATGGTGAGCGAGGAACTTGCGATGACGATCGGTCCAACGATCGAACTGATGCTCGGCGCGATGCTGATCGCGGTGCCGAGCGGACTTGCGTTCGGAACGCTGGCCGCCGTCAATCGCGGCCGCATCGCCGACCGCATCATCATGGCCTGCTCGGTGGCCGGTGTTTCGATGCCGGTGTTCTTCATCGGGTTGATCCTGATCCAGTATGTCGGTTTCAAATGGGCGTTGCTGCCGTTCACCGGCCGCACCGGGCCGATCTGGGACGGCGGATTGCCGAGCCTGATCCTCCCCGCGACCACGCTCGGCCTCGTGCTGATCGGACCGATCGCGCGGCTGACGCGCACCGCCGTACTTGAAGTGCTGGGCGCCGACTTCGTGCGCACGGCGCGCGCCAAGGGGCTGCGCGAGACGGCGGTGATCGTCCATCACGCGTTGCGCAACGCCATGATCCCGGTCGTCACCCTGATCGGGCTGCAGGCGGCCTTCCTGCTCGGCGGCGCGGTGGTTACCGAAACGATGTTTTCCTGGCCCGGCGTCGGACGGCTTGCGGTCGGCGCCATCGTCTCCAGCGATTTCCCGACCGCGCAGGGCGCGATCATGATCCTCGCCATAGCCTTCCTGTCGATCAACCTGATCGTCGACGTGCTCTACGTCTATCTCGATCCCAGGGTGGCGCGCCGATGAGCGTTCAGGCCCTCGAACCCGTCTTTGTCGCCGAGCCCGAAACCGGCGCGTTCGCCCGTGCCGGCGTGCTGCGGCGCCTCGCGCGCGACCGGGTCGCTGCCGGGGCGGCGTTGACGCTCACCACCATCGTCGCCGCGGCGCTGTTCGCGCCCTGGATCGCGCCCTACGACCCCTACTTCACCGACCTCACCAAGGTCATGCAACCGCCGGGCGCCGAGCACTGGTTCGGCACCGACAACACCGGCCGCGACGTGCTGAGCCGTGTCATCTTCGGCACCCGCGCCACGTTGATGCTCGGGCTGGTCGGCGTCATCATCGGCGGCCTGTTCGGCGGCGTGCTCGGCATTCTCGCCGCCTACTACAAGCGGCTCGACGGCTGGATCATGCGGCTGGTCGACGTGATGCTGGCGTTCCCCGCCATCCTGATCGGGCTCGCGGTCGCCGCGATCTTCGGCGCCGGCCTCACCGCCGTGGTCATCGCGCTGGTGGTCGCCACCGTGCCCGACGTCGCGCGGGTGGCGCGCGGGGCCGCGGTCGGCGTCATGGGCCAGGAATTCATGGAAGCCGGCCGCGCGGTCGGCGTCACCGACGGCGCGCTGATCTGGCGCTATCTCACGCTCAACTGCATCTCGACGATCTTCGTGTTCCTGACCCTTCGCTTCGGCCAGATCATCCTGATCGGCTCGGCGCTCGGCTTCCTCGGCATGGGCGCGCAACCCCCGACCGCCGAACTCGGCATGATGGCGGCCCAGGGGCGCGACTTCCTGTTCATGGCGCCGCACATCGCGACGATCCCGAGCTGCGCGATCTTCGTGATCGTGCTGGCGGCCAACCTTCTGGGCGACGCGTTCCGCGACGTCCTCGATCCGAGGCTGCAGACATGATCAGAACCGTTCTGGGTGTCGCATTGGCAATGGGCGTCGCGGGGGCCGCATCGGCCCAGACGCTGACCTTGATGAAAGGCATCGACGCGCCGCATTACGACGCGCAGCGCACCACCTGGGGTCCGACATCCGACATCGTCAACATGTTCCAGGACACGCTGGTGGCGCTCGACTGGGACGGCCGCACGCCGATCCCCTATCTCGCCAAGTCCTGGATCATCAGCGAGGACGGCCGGACCTATACGTTCAAGCTGCGCGACGACGTCTCGTTCTGCAGCGGCAAGAGATTCACCGCCGAGGATGTGATCTACAGCTTCAAGCGGCTGAAGGATCCCGCAATCAAGGGTCCGTACGCCTGGCGCGCCGGCAGCATCAAGGAATTGCGCGCGCCTGATCCCTATACCGTCGAATACGAACTCGAGGAGCCCTATTCCGAGCTGCTGTTGCAGCTCACCATGTTCACCAACGTGATCCACAACAAGGAAAGCGTCGAGGCGCTGGGCAAGGACTACGGCATCAAGGGCGCCGACGGCACCGGGCCGTGGTGTTTCGATTCATGGCAGCCGCGCACCGAGATCGTGCTGAAGCGCCACGCCGCCTACAAATGGGGCCCGTCGATGTACCAGAACAAGGGCCCGGTGAAATTCGAGAAGCTGGTGGTCAAGATCGTGCCCGAGGAATCCAGCCGGGTGGCGGCGATGATGGCCGGCCAGTTCGACATCACCCACCAGTTCCCGCACCAGTTCATCACCCAGGCCAGGGCCGCCCCAATGCTCAACGTGAGCGAGGCGAAGCCGAATTTCCAGCTGCTCTATTTCGGTTTCAAGACCACGCGGCCGATGGTCGCCGACAAGCGCGTGCGCGAGGCCATGAGCATCGCCATCAACCGCGCCGAGATCGCCAAAGGCATTCTGCTCGGCAACGCCACGGCGGCGTTCACCATCGTCGACAAGGATGCGCTCGACCACGATCCGAAGACCGCCGGAATCGTCAAGGAAGATCTCGAACGCGCCAGGAAGCTGCTCGACGACGCGGGCTGGAAAGTCGGCGCCGACGGCGTGCGCGAAAAGGACGGCACCAAGCTGGCGCCGAAAGTCTATTACACCGCCAACGCCAACTCGGCCAAGGTCGCCGACGCGATCCAGGGATATTTGCGCAAGATCGGCGTCGACTGGCGGCTCAACCCGCAGGACTCGACCATCGCGGCGGCCAAGATGGCCGAGCAGGATTACGAAATCTGGTCGGTGACGGTGCCTTACCTGTCGGCCGGCGACCTCATGAACATCTACTTCGATTCACGCAACATCCCGACGCCCAACCGGATGAACTGGAAGGACGCCGAGACCGACGAGTGGCTGAAACTCGGCCGCTCGGCGCTGACCGAGGCCGATCGCGCCAAACATTACGCGATGGTGCAGCAGAAGGTCATGCAGGAGCATCTGTGGATCCCGGTCCTCAACATCAACATGGACCAGGTCGCCAACAAGAAGATCAAGGGCGCGCGACCGCACATGATCTACCAGAACACGTTCTACAAGGGGTTGGACGCGTCGCTATAACCAACAACCAGGAGCAAACGACGATGCGCGGATTGTTCACGACGGCTGCGGTGCTGCTCGGATTGGCGGGAGCATCCCCGCTCGAGGCGCAGACCCTGAAGATGATGAAGTCGCTCGACGCGCCGCATTATGACGGCCAGCGCACCACATGGTCGCCCTCCTCCGACATCGTCAACATGATTCAGGATACGCTGGTCGCGATGGACTGGGACGGCAAGACGCCGATCCCCTATCTGGCCAAGTCGTGGACCATCAGCGAGGATGGCAAGACCTACGTGTTCAAGCTGCGCGATGACGTGCAATTCTGCAGCGGCAAGAAATTCACCGCCGCCGACGTGATCTATTCCTTCAAGCGCCTGACCAGCACCGAGCTGAAGGCGCCGCTGGCCTGGCGCGCCGGCAACATCAAGGAACTGCGCGCGCCCGATCCCTACACCGTCGAATACGAATTGAACGAGCCGTTCGCCGACTTGCTGCTCCAGCTCACGATGTTCACCACCGCGATCCACAACCAGGAGAGCGTGGAGGCGCTCGGCAAGGATTACGGCATCAAGGCGATCGACGGCACCGGTCCCTGGTGCTTCGAGAACTGGCAGCCGCGCACCGAAATCGTGCTCAAGCGCCACGACGCCTACAAATGGGGCCCGTCGATGTACCAGAACAAGGGCCCGGTCAAATTCGAAAAACTCAGCATCAAGATCGTGCCGGAGGATTCCAGCCGCGTCGCCGCGATGCTGGGCGGACAATTCGATGTCAGCCATCAGATCCCGCTGCAGTTCATCCAGCAGGTCAAGGCCGCGCCCACCCTCAACGTGCAGGAGGCGCAGCCTAACTTCCAACTGATGTATTACGGCTACAAGACCACGCGGCCGATGGTAGCCGACAAGCGCGTGCGCGAGGCGATGAACATCGCGATCAACCGCGCCGACATCGTCAAGGGCATCATGCTCGGCAATGCCGAGCCGGCCTACACCTTCATCGACGACAAGGCGCTAGACTTCGCCGCGTCCACCAAGGGCATCATCAAGGAGGACGTCGAACGCGCCAAAAAGCTGCTGGACGAAGCCGGCTGGAAGGTCGGCGCCGACGGCATCCGCGAGAAGGACGGCGTCAAGCTCGCGCCGAAGGTGCTGTTCACGCAGGTCTCCTATTTCGGCCGCGTCTCCGAGGCGATCCAGGGCTACATGCGCAAGATCGGCATCGACTGGAAGATCGTCGGCTTCGACTCCACGATCGCGCCGGCCGAGATGGCCAAGCAGGACTACGAATTGTGGACGGTGACGTTCCCCTACATATCGGCAGGCGACCTCCTGAACTTCTACTTCGATTCGAAGAACATGCCGGCGCCGAACCGGATGAACTGGAACGACCCGAAGACCGACGAGTATTTGAAGATGGGCCGCGCGTCGCTGACCGACGCCGATCGCACCAAATACTACGCGTTGGCCCAGCAGCGGGTCACCGAGGAGCATCTGTGGATGCCGGTGATGAACATCGCGATGTACACGACGAGCCAGAAGAAACTGAAGGGCGTCCGTCCGCACATGCTCTATCAAAACACCTTCTACAAAGGCCTGGATTACTCGTTCTGATGGAAAACCTGCTCGAGGTCCGCGGCCTCAAGACCCATTTTGCCACCGACCGCGGCCTGTTTCGCGCCGTCGACGGCATCAGCTTCAACGTGCCGCGCGGCCGTACCGTCGGTCTGGTCGGCGAATCCGGCTGCGGCAAGAGCGTGACGTCGCTCTCGGTGATGGGCCTGGTGGCGAGCCCGGGCAAGGTCGAGGCCGAGGCCGTCATGTTCGGCAATCGCGACGTGCTGAAACTGTCGGCCGACGAGCGGCGCCGGCTGCGCGGCGGCAAGATGTCGATGATCTTCCAGGAGCCGATGACCTCGCTGAACCCGGTCCACACCATCGGCCAGCAGATCGTCGAAGCGATACTCGCCCATACCCAGCTGTCGCCGCAGGCCGCCAAAGCGCGCGCCATCGAGATGCTGGAACTGGTGCGGATTCCATCGGCGAAGCAGCGCATCGACGACTTTCCGCATAATCTGTCGGGCGGCATGCGCCAGCGCGTCATGATCGCGATGGCGCTGTCCTGCGAGCCGGCGCTTCTGATCGCCGACGAGCCGACCACCGCGCTCGACGTCACCATCCAGGCCCAGATCCTCGATCTGCTCGGCGAATTGCAGCGCCGGCTCGGCATGGCGATCCTGATCATCACCCACGATCTCGGCGTGATCGCCGAGGTCGCCGACCAGGTGCTGGTGATGTACGCCGGACAGATCGTCGAAAGCGCTGACGTCGCCGATCTGTTTGCCGATCCGCAGCACCCCTACACGATCGGCCTGCTCGGTTCGATCCCGCGCCTCGACGTCGACCGTATCAGGCTCGCCACCATCGAAGGCACGGTGCCGAGCCCCAACAACCAGCCAAAGGGCTGCCGCTTCGGGCCGCGCTGCCCGTTCGCCGACCGGCGCTGCCGCGAGGCGCCGCCGCCGCTGCGCGAACTCGCGCCGGGTCACCTGGTCGCCTGCTGGAAGGCCCCGGTCGAGGTGGCGTCATGAGCACGGTCCCGGTGCTGCAGGTCGACGGCCTGGTGAAGCATTTTCAGCTCAGCCGCGGCATCATCCTGCGCAGACAAGTGGGCCTTGTGCGCGCCGTCGAGGACGTCAGCTTCGAGATCGGCCGCGGCGAGACGCTGGCGCTGGTCGGCGAGTCCGGCTGCGGCAAGTCGACGACCGGACGCCTGGTGCTGCGCCTGATGGACCCGACGGCGGGCTCGGTCCGCTTCAAGGGCGAGGAAATCGCCAATCTCGGCAAGGATGAACTGCGGCGGCTGCGCCGGCACATGCAGATCATCTTCCAGGACCCCTACGCCTCGCTCAATCCGCGCATGACCGTGGGCGAGATTTTGGCCGAACCGCTGCGGGTGCATGACATCGGCGATCCCGCCTCGCGCGAGACGCGGGTGAGCGAGCTTCTCGATATCGTCGGCCTGCTGCCCGAACATGCACGGCGCTATCCGCATCAGTTCTCCGGCGGGCAACGCCAGCGCATCGGGATTGCGCGGGCGCTGGCCGTCAATCCCGATCTGATCATCTGCGACGAGCCGGTATCGGCCCTCGACGTCTCGATCCAGGCGCAGATCGTCAACCTGCTGCAGAATTTGCAGCAGCGTTTTGGTCTCTCCTATCTGTTCATCGCGCATGATCTGGCGGTCGTAAAACACATCAGCGATCGCGTCGCGGTGATGTATCTCGGCAAGCTGGTCGAGATCGCTGACAAGAAGACGATCTACGCAAAGCCGCTGCACCCCTATACGCACGCACTGCTGTCAGCGATCCCGAAGCCGGACCCGAGCCTGCGCACCAAGCGCGTCATGTTGCAGGGCGACGTGCCGAGCCCGTTCAACCCGCCGTCCGGCTGCCGCTTCCATACCCGCTGCCTGCACGCCCAGCCGCGCTGCTCGGCGGAGGAGCCGAAGCTGCGCGAGGCCGCGCCCGGCCATCGCGTGGCCTGTCATTTCTTCGAGACGATCCAGGCCCCTGTCATCGTCGCGCGCGCCGGCGCTGCGAACGGAAAGTTCGCCGAACGGCTGGCCGCCTTTGAGGCGGCCAAGCACGCGCGAACGCCGGCCTGACGTATCAGCGGGCCAATATGGGCGAGGCCTTGTCGTAATGCTTGATAAACACGAACGGGCTGGGCGTGGCTTTTCCCTTGCCGCCGCTGACATTGGCGAGCTCGCGATCAGACAGCGCGTCGGCCTGACGGTCCCGCTCGGAGGATTCAGCGCGATTGATGATGGTGCTCATGGTGACGGCTCCCTTTCGATCAAGGTCGGATCATGGCTGATGAAGGCGATTTAGCCGCCCGGCCGTCGCCGTCGCTGTGACATCAATCACAGTCCCGAGCCTCTCACCGGGGTCAGGATGGCTGGCATCATCCCGCCACCGGAGCACATCATGACCGCATTTCAGACACAGCCGAGCGTCGACCAACGGGCCGCCGCGACCACCGAACTTTGTGCGACCGAACTGGATGCGGTGATTGGCGGCACGTCCTTTTTTGAAGTCCTGAGCAATATTTTCAAAGCGCAGAACGAAACGCTCAAATCCATCGCCGCGAACATTCGGTAAGAAGTTGTTGCGGTGCGATTGACCGAACCGGAGCCAGCTACTGGTTGACAAGCCAACGAGAGCGGATCGTAATACTACCTAAGATCGATCAACGGGCGAACGGCAGCGCTGGCGCAATGCCAAGCGGTCCCACTCCCAAAGCGTCGCTTCCTAAGCGTCTTGGCTTCCTGAACGTCTTGCTTCCTGAACGTCTTGCTTCCTGAACGTCTTGCTTCCTGAACGTGTTGGCTTCGAGGGCAGCGACCGCGGGATACCGCGGCGCTCAGCAATGGGGAGGATGGTCGTGATTGAATCTCTCATCGTCTGGCTGATCATCGGCGCGATCGCAGGCTGGCTGGCCGGGCAGATCGTCAAGGGCTATGGCCTCGGCCTGGTCGGCAACATCGTGGTCGGCATCGTCGGCGCCGTGATCGCCGGCTGGCTGTTGCCGATGATCGGGTTTGTCCTGGTCGGAGGCTATCTGGCCGCGATCGTCAACGCCGTCATTGGCGCGGTGATCCTCCTGATCATTGTCGGCTTCTTCAAGAAGTAGTCCGTTCAAGAACCAGCTTCGGCCGTTCGCAACGATGCGGGCAATCTTGTGCGCCGCGGCAACGCTGTTGAAAGAGGCGGCCCCAGCACGGGGGAGAGCTGAGGCCGCCTTTTGCCGAACGCGACGGGGCTGGTTCGCGTCCGGACGTGCCCGACTAAGCTCCCCGGCAATAATTTGTTCCCAACAGACGGCGGCGGCAAAAATTTCGGGGGCATCAGCCGGGAACCAACGGCGACGCCGCGAATTATGAGTTTCGTGGTGGGATGCCCATCATCATCTTGCGGCTGGGGGGCCGTCTTCCAGTGACCGAGGAGCTCGACGACGAATGGATGGTGCCGAAGTACCAGTGAGTTTTGATGTTCCTGCCATCATCCGCAAATGGCCGTCGCTTCACAACGCCCGCCGCCTCGACAGCTCCGGCCCCTATATGGTGTTCGAGGGCACGCTCGATGAGTGCATGAGGGAATTCATGGCCAAGCCTGAATCGACCCGGCACCTGTACGAGATTCTGACAGCGCCGCAGCCGCCAATGATCCCCGAGGTCCTGTCCGCCGAGCACGTCGCCGAGCTGGTGCGGCTGCGCGAATTTCTTTAGCAGCAGCGGGCTCACCGGCGTTGCCGGCAAGCTGGCGCGCGCCTTAGCGGCCAGAAAATTCATTAACCAGCTAGCGCTATGGTTCGGGCAATCGCGGACGGCCCCCAAGGCCCCGCGAGACGTAAACGCGTAGGGAAACCCACCGCCTCAACCCGGTGGGTTTTTCCGTGGGAAGGCCGCCACCAATGTCATTATCATCAGCCAAGAATTATGCGCTGCGCGCCGAACGCTGCCAGGACGCCAAGGAAGCCGCCGACCTTCTGGCAAAGGCGATCCTGGAATTGGCGGCATCGATCGAAGCCACCGACGCAAAAGTGAAGAAGATGAACAAGTCGGGCTGAGATTCCGCCTCCCACCCGGCGGCCCCCTGCTCGCCTTTCAGAACCTCGGCGCAGGATATCCCGCCTTTCGTGAATCCGGGCCCGCAATCGGGCACGCCGGTTCCACGCGGGTTCCGCGTTTACGTTAAAATCACATCATCGACCAAGCCGAATAGCCCGGTGCTAAATGATTTCTTAGCGAGGGGATCATGATCAACGGACGCAAAAACGCTGTCGTCGGACTGACCACGATTTTCACTTTTGTGATCGTCGAACTGACCGTGGTCGTTTGCGCGGTCGGATTGGTGCTCGAATTGGTGTTCGACGTGGACGTTCCGCTTCTTGCTTTCAACGACGAGTGAAGGCGGAGGACGGCGGCCCTCATCTGTATTTCGCCGGTGAGACCCCTTCCGCGATTGAGATGGTGGTCGTGCTGCCAAAGGTCCTTCAGTAAGCCATCATCGAAACCGGTTGGCGATCTGTAGCGTGCCCCACGATCCAACCACTGTGAGGATCGCCATACCTGCCAACAAGATGTACAGCAGCGGGTGCTGCGAGGACGCGAGCGACCCTTCCAAGTGCAGCTGCGGAAGTATCATTTCCATGGCCATGCCAACGAAAATGGCGGCTACGAAGCCGCCAATGACCGAGGCGACGATATTCACGATCCATCCAAGCGCGCCGCGCTTCTTTAACCAGGCCTCGTAAATCCCCACAGCGAGCATGGTGAGAAAAAGGATCAGCATGATGGTCAGCGGACCGCCCACGCTTGACGCAGTGCCGATGAGGCCTTGCAGTATCATAGCCAGTACGGCGAGCAGTGCGATCGTCTTCATCGCGCAAGAGCCTCCCACGGTTCTTCAGTGACCCAGCAAAAAGAGCGTGAAGCCAATCGCGATAAAGCCGAAACCGACAAGGGCTTCCACGAGTTCGGCAGCTCTTCCCACTCGAAGAATTTGGGTATGGCGTGGCCGGTGGCAACGAAGAGGGTTTCCGCAATCACACTGAGCGCGCTTCCAAGCATTCCGATTGGTCGCACCAGACTCGCTGTGGTTCAACTGCCGCCGATTTCATCCCGATTGGCAAGACTCTCCGGCAATCCCGGAGCTTCTTCATCTCGCGGAAATGCGCGCAACCGCGGCATCGCCGCAACGCTAATTCGTTCGAAATGAAAAACGCCCGGGCAAGAGCATCATAAAGTTTTTCGCAAAATTCTGTGGAGTCAGGAAAAGCCCGGCGTTTCACGTAAACCAAAAGGGACCACTCCCAGAATCAAAAGGGACCATTGATCGCCAGGCAGGCCCGTGTCGTCGACCGCATAAGAACGGCCCCAGAACGAATAGTGTAAACCGGCATTGGCCGTAAACCGGGCCGAGTGAGCGGCTTTGAATTTGTTGGATAAAATGGTCGGAGCGAGAGGATTTGAACCTCCGACCCCTAGTCTCCCAGACTAGTGCGCTAACCGGGCTGCGCCACGCTCCGATGCCGTTCCATTAGCTGCGATCGGCGCCCTGCGCAAGGCGCGCGATCCGACCCGCAAACGAGCCGGAATCGGGCCCGAAACCACCCGCCTGGTCTTTTATTTTGACACGTTTTCTTCACGCGAACCGGGGTCCATCCCGCATCAAGTGCGGGATGGGCTTTCTCTCGAAAACGCTCTGGCGCCGGTTCCGGCCCTGCCCTCAGCCGTCCTTCAGCGCGTTATCCAGCAATTGCCGGCAGGCCACCAGGTCCTGCAGCACGCGTTCGAGGCGTTCGCGGTCGGGGCCGCCTACCGGGCCGGGCACGGAAGCCGCCTTGCCCTTGCCAAAGGGGGCGAGGATACCGTCCTCATCGGTATCGACGAAGCGGTAGTCGATTTCCGTGGCTTCGCCCTCGTAATCGTCGTCATCGGATCCGGCGAGCGCACCTGCGCCCTCTTCCGGCTCCTGCAGGCTGAGGCCGATCGCCTCCTCGACCGCGCCGAACGAGACGGCGGAGTTCTGGTCGCTAAGACCCTGCACCGATTTGATGCCGTGTTCTTTCAGGATCCGCTGCACGCCGCGGATGGTGTAGCCCTCGCCGTACAGCAGGCGGCGGATGCCCTTGAGCAGATCAACGTCGTCGGGGCGGTAATAGCGCCGCCCGCCGCTTCGTTTCATCGGCTTGATCTGGGTGAATCGCGTTTCCCAAAATCGCAGCACGTGCTGGGGAATGTCGAGATCGTCCGCGACCTCGCTGATGGTACGGAACGCATCCGGCGCCTTGTCCAAATGCTAGCTCCTCTCAGCTCAAGAGAATGAAGAGAAACTCTAAACGCTTAACCTGACTATCTTCACGCGTTTTGTTGACGCGAACCGGTATCGGCTTCACTCACAAAGGCTTCAATCGTCCTTGGCGTCGCCGTTCGTCACCGCGTGACCATTGATGCGCTGCTTCAAAATGGCCGACGGCTTGAACACCATCACGCGTCGCGGAGAGATTGGTACTTCGGTGCCGGTCTTCGGGTTACGTCCGATCCGTTGACCCTTCTTGCGCACCATGAACGAGCCGAACGACGACAGCTTCACCGTCTCGCCCTTCTCAAGACAATCGGTGATCTCTTTCAAAACGAGTTCGACGAACGCAGACGACTCCGTTCGCGACAAGCCCACCTTCTGGTAGACCGCCTCGCACAAATCGACGCGTGTGACTGTTTTTCCTGTCCCGGTCATCGCCTGCCCCGCACTCTCGGCGAACAATTTATTCTCTGAAATTATGAGGTTAGCACGCAATGGTCAACAGCGACCATCATGCACACGCATGAAACAGCGCAACCGCTTTGTCGGGTATTTTACTTATACCTCACCAGCGGACGAGCGCGGAACCCCAGGTGAAGCCGCCACCCATCGCTTCCAGCAGCACCAGATCGCCCTTCTTGACGCGTCCGTCCTTGACGGCGACGTTGAGCGCAAGCGGGATCGACGCCGCCGACGTATTGCCGTGCAGGTCGACGGTCAGGACCACCTTCTGCGGCGCAATATGCAGCTTGTGCGCCGAAGCATCGATGATTCGCTTGTTGGCCTGATGCGGAACGAACCAGTCGATCTCCTCGGCGGAAGCCCCGGTGGCGTTGAACGCATCGACGATCACATCGGTGATCATGCCGACCGCGTGCTTGAAGACTTCGCGGCCCTCCATGCGGAGGTGGCCGACGGTCTGGGTCGAAGACGGCCCGCCATCGACAAATAACTTTGACTTATGCCGTCCGTCGGACCGCAGATGCGTCGTCAGTATACCACGGTCGGTCGGCTTGCCGGGCTGGTCCTGGGCCTCGAGCACGACGGCGCCGGCGCCGTCGCCGAACAGCACGCAGGTACCGCGGTCGCTCCAGTCGAGAATGCGCGAGAACGTCTCCGCGCCGATCACCAGCGCCCGCTTGTGCGAGCCGGAGCGCAGGAAATTGTCGGCGGTCGCCAGCGCAAAGACGAAGCCGGAGCAGACCGCCTGCAGGTCGAAGGCGACGCCATGATTGATGCCCAGCGCATGCTGGACCGCGACCGCGGTCGCCGGAAAGGTGTTGTCCGGCGTCGAGGTCGCCAGCACGATCAGATCGATTTGCTGCGCGTCGATGCCGGCATGGTCGAGAGCGGCGCGCGCGGCATTGATCGCCAGGTGCGATGTGAACTCGCCGTCCGCGGCGATGTGGCGCTGCCGGATACCGGTGCGCTGCACGATCCACTCGTCCGAGGTATCGATCCGAGCAGCCAGTTCGGCATTGGTCAGGACCTTCCGCGGCAGATAAGAGCCGCAGCCTAGCACGACCGAACGTTTAGCAGTCACGAGACAGCCTCCTGCGCGGTTTGCGCTTGAGCCAGCGCACTGCCGTCGCGATTAAGCATCTGATTGATCTTGGTGAGGAGATCGCAGCGGACCATCTCATAGCCAACATCGACCGCGTAAGCAAAGCCTTCGGCGTTGGTTCCACCATGGCTTTTGACCACCACGCCCTTGAGGCCGAGCAGCACGCCGCCGTTGGATTTGTTGGGGTCGAGCTTGTGCCGCAGGGCCGTGAAGGCGTTGCGGGCGAACAAATAGCCGATACGGGACCGCCAGCTCGACGCCATGGCGCTGCGCAGGAACTCCGACATCTGGCGCGCGGTTCCCTCGGCGGCCTTCAGCGCGATATTACCGGAAAAGCCTTCGGTCACGATCACGTCGGCGGCTCCCTTGCCGATCCCGTCGCCCTCGACGAAGCCGATATAGTCGAGCTCCGGCAGGTTCATCGCGCGCAGCTGCTCGGAGGCCGCGCGAATCTCCTCGCCGCCCTTCACTTCCTCGGTCCCGATATTGAGCAGGCCGACGGTCGGGCGCGGCTTGCCGAACAGCACGCTCGCCATCGCGCCGCCCATCACCGCCAGCGCCACCAGATGATGATGGTCGCCGCCGATGCTGGCGCCGAGGTCGAGCACGACGGAATCGCCACGCATCGTCGGCCACACGCCGGCAATGGCCGGCCGATCGATCCCCGGCATGGTGTGCAGATGAAAGCGCGCCATCGCCATCAGTGCGCCGGTATTGCCGGCAGATACCGCAACGTCGGCCTTGCCCTCTTTCACCGCGTCGATCGCAAACCACATCGACGACTTCTTGCGGCCGCGGCGCAGCGCCTGGCTCGGCTTGTCGTGCATGCTGACGGTGACGTCGGTATGGGTCACACGCGACGCCTTCTTCATGGCCGGATGTTTGGCGAGCTCCGCCTCGATCAGCGCGCTGTCGCCGTACAGCAGAAACTCGATGTCGGGATGCCGGGCCAATGCCCTTGCAGCGCCGGGAATGATGACCGATGCGCCGACATCGCCACCCATGGCGTCAAGCGCGATTCGAACCTTTTGAGGCATGAACGTCCCGGAAACCTGATCTCTTGCAGCCCTGTTAGAGCCCGGCCGCGCGCTGGAAGCATCCGCCGAAGCAGTGCTCGGCGGAGCGCATCGCTATCGCCCCCGCCGGGCCGCGACAATAGCGTGTCCCCGTTCTGACACAACCTCTTGACCACGGTCATTGGGGAATGGGACCCAGCACCGCCCGCAATCGGGAATACAGCGTAATATTAGCAACTTCAATGCCTTATGCAAGATTCCTGATGAGGCATCATAGCCACATCAAGTGAAATCCTGCTTCACCGGCCACTTTAAGTGTCGGTTACTTGTCTTTGGGCTTCTTTGCCCCCGACTTTTTTGGCGTGACCTTCAGGGCCTTGAGCGCCGCAAATGGGTGATCCTCGGGATCAGGAGCTTCGACCAACGGTTCAAAAACCGCGTCCGGTTTGCGCGGATATGGATCGACCGCGAGATACAGCGCGTCGGTCGCAAGTCGGCCGAGATCGATGATGCCGTTATCGATCGGCTCCGGTGGATCGGGCGTGTCCTCGTCGCTCTCTTCAGCCTCGTCGACCAGTGCGGCCATCTCCGGAATCTGGTCCGGCGGCGCGAAGATCACATCGATCGGCTCGTCGATATCGCTCTCCATCTCCTCCAGCGTCACCACGCAGGTCTGCCCGATCCGGGCCCGCACGCGCCCCTCGACCTGAAAGCGGCCGCCGCTTTTGGGCGTCACATCGAACGAGGCCTGCAGCATCAGCACCTCGCGCAGGCTTCCCATATCCGCCACCGCAACACGCGTGGCCTGATCGGCCTCGAGGTCGCGATGCAGGCCCGTGTCCGGGATTTTCTCCACCGCGACGGGAACGCGCCACGGGTCCGGCTTCTCGATCATGGCACTCCTGGTCATCGCCGTTTGCTCATGCTTTGGGGCCGGCCTGCTCCGGCGATGGAAACTTGAAAGTGCCGCTGGCCAGCGCCGCCTCGTCCTGCCGGTCGAGCGCCGCCATGACAGCCTCGGCATAGGCTGCGAGCTGGCGCGCCTTTTCGATGTTCTCACCGTTGAGGACGTTCTTGCACAGCGCCTGGGCCAGGGCCTCGCGGCCCTCGGTCAGCGCCAGATCATAGGCCGCGGTGCGGCCATAGAAGGCCTCGCCGAAGGCCTGCATCTTTTTCGGCACTTTGAGGTCGCTGACGCCCAGTTCGCGCAGATTATCGTCCATATCATTGCAAAAATGGTCGAACAGCGCCTGCGACAGAGCCTTGCCCGCCGGGACCGATTTGAGCCGCCGCAATACCAGCCACAAATGCATCAGAAGCAGGTCAAAACGGCCGTTAACCGTGTCCGGGACCGCCAAGTCCCGATAAAACAACGGTTCTCGCGCCTGCGTCACGATCATGCCATAGATGGCTTCAATGGTGCCGCGCGGGGCGGACCGGGGTTTCCTGAAGTGATTGAACGGCCAAAGCATTGTGGGTTCCGCATGCGAGCCCCAAAGGTTTCCGCCATGAAGGTTTCAGCCTTCAGGGTTTCAGCTTCGGGCGCCCGCGCATGTTGCAATCCTGCGTGCTGCCCGGTACGTCAACGCCTCGCGCGATGCAAGGGGACGGGATCGATTCCGGAATGACCGAGACGGGCCACTCAAGCTCATGCGCGCCCCCGCCGCGCCGCCTGACGGCGCGCTGGCGCGGTTTTCGCGGCTTTGCGGCCGTGGGACTGCTCTGCGCCGCGCTCGGCGGCTGCACCGGCGAGCAATTCCAGAAGGGCTATATCCTGCCCGCCGGCGCGCTCGAACAGATCCCGATCGGTGCCAGCCAGGACCAGGTGCTGATTGTGATGGGCACGCCCTCCACCGTCGCGACCCTGAACGGCGAGGTGTTCTACTACATTTCGCAGCGCTCCGAGCGCAAAGTCGCCTTCATGAACCAGCAGGTCGTCGACCAGCGGGTGATCGCGATCTATTTCGACAGGAATCGCCAGGTGCAGCGGCTTGCCAATTACGGGCTGCAGGACGGCAAGATCTTCGACTTCATCAGCCGCACCACGCCGACCTCAGGCCAGGAGCTCAGCTACCTGACGCCGCTGTTCAAGCTGCTCAGCTTTAACTAGGCCCGAGAACTCGGGCCTTTCCCACGCCCTGCGCCAAGTCGCCCGCTTGCCCTGAGCGTGCGCGCTGCCTACGGTCGCCTGCAAAACAACAACCCCGCAGGGAGTGACCTAGTGACCAGCCGATTTTTTTCCCGCCGCCATATTCTGACCGGAGCCGCCGCGCTCTCCACTGCGGCCATTCTGCCGCGCAGCAGCCTGGGCGCCGACTGGCGGCCCACCGAAACCGTCCGCCTGATCGTGCCGGCCGCGCCGGGAGGCACCACGGACGTGATGGGACGCTTGCTGGCGGCTCATTTGCAGAAGGCGTGGGGCCAGTCCGCGGTGGTGGAAAACCGCTCCGGCGGCGGCGGCACCATCGGCACCGCTGAAGTCGTCCGCCAGAAGGGCGACGGGCACACCATCCTGGTCGGCAATCCCGGCCCCAACGCCATCGCCTACAGCATCTTCCGGAACATGACCTACAAGGCCGACCAGTTGCAGCCGGTCTCCAACCTGATCCGGATTCCCAACATCATCTCGGCGCACCCCTCGGTGCCGGTCAAGTCGATCGGAGACATGATTGCCTACATCAAGGCCAACCCGGACAAGCTGACTTATGGTTCCTCAGGCATCGGGCAGAGCCCTCACCTCACCATGGCCTGGCTGCTGCAACTCACCGGACTGAAGATGGTGCATGTGCCGTTCCGCGGCGCCGGGCCGGCGCTGCAGGCGGCGCTGGCCGGCGACATCCAGATCCTGTCGGACAATCTCTTTCCGACGCTGCCGCAGGTCATGGACGGCAAGCTCAACGCGCTGGCGGTGACGACGCCGGAGCGCAGTCCGTCAGGGCCGAACATTCCTACCGTGCGCGAGACCGGGCCGGAGCTGGCCAAATTCGATGTCTCGTCCTGGTTCGGAATCTTCCTGCCCAAGGCCTGCCCGCCTCCGGTCGTCGATGCCCTCAACAAGGAAATCAAGGTGTTCCTGGAGCGCGACGACATCAAGGAAAGCATGGCCAAGATCGGCGCCCGCACCGATTACGGCACGCCGCAGCAATTTTCCGATTTCACCCAGGCGGAAACCGCGAAGTTCGGCGCCATCATCAAGCAGGAAGGCCTGCAGATGGACGCGGGCTGAGGGGCGTAGCTCCCGTAGCCCGGATGAGCGCAAGCGACATCCGGGATATCGCGCGAGGGGTCCCGGATTTCGCTTGCGCTCATCCGGGCTACGAACTTTCAAAGAAAAACCCCGCGGCTCGCACCGCGGGGTTTTTTGTTTGATCGGGCTTCTCGCCGCTCAGTGCGCCAGGATCGCCAGCAGCAACAGCGCCACGATGTTGGTGATCTTGATCATCGGGTTGACGGCGGGGCCGGCCGTATCCTTGTAGGGATCGCCGACGGTGTCGCCGGTCACCGCCGCCTTGTGCGCGTCGGAGCCCTTGCCGCCGTAATGGCCGTCCTCGATGTACTTCTTGGCGTTGTCCCAGGCGCCGCCGCCCGAGGTCATCGAGATCGCGACGAACAGTCCGGTCACGATCACGCCGAGCAGCATGGCGCCGACGGCCGAGAACGCCGCCGACTTGCCGGCCGCGCCGCCGCCCGCGATCGCGAAGATCACGAAGTAGACGAAGATCGGCGACAGCACCGGCAGCAGCGACGGGATGATCATTTCCTTGATCGCCGCCTTGGTCAAAAGGTCGACCGCGCGGCCGTAATCCGGCTTGTCGGTGCCTTGCATGATACCCGGCTTTTCGCGGAACTGACGCCGCACTTCCTCGACGATCGCGCTGGCCGCACGGCCGACGGCCGTCATGCCCATCGCGCCGAACAGATACGGCAGCAGGCCGCCGAACAAGAGGCCGACCACGACGTAGGGATTGTTCAGCGAGAAGTCGGGCAGCACGCCCTGGAAGTACGGATACTTCGCGGCGTTGGCGATGAAGAATTTGAGGTCTTCATTGTAAGCCGCGAACAGCACCAGCGCGCCGAGACCGGCCGAGCCGATCGCGTAACCCTTGGTGACCGCCTTGGTGGTGTTGCCGACCGCGTCGAGCGCGTCGGTCGACTTGCGGACTTCCTTCGGCAGGCCGGCCATTTCGGCGATGCCGCCGGCGTTGTCGGTGACGGGACCGAAGGCGTCGAGCGCCACGATCATGCCGGCCAGCGCCAGCATGGTGGTGGTCGCGATCGCGATACCGAACAGGCCGGCAAGGCTGTAGGTGACGAGGATGCCGGCGATGATGACCAGCGCCGGGCCGGCGGTGGATTCCATCGAGATCGCGAGGCCCTGGATCACGTTGGTGCCGTGACCGGTGACCGACGACGCCGCGATCGACTTGACCGGGCGATAATCGGTGCCGGTGTAGTATTCGGTGATCACGATGATCAGCCCGGTAACGACAAGACCGACGACGCCGCATTGGAACAGCGCCATGCCGGTGTATTTCACACCCGCCAGCGGACCGAAGCCGATCAGCCAGTAGATGACGCCGGCAACGCCGACGAGCGACAGGACACCGGTCGCGATCAGGCCCTTGTAGAGCGCCCCCATGATCGACTGGCTGGCGCCGAGCTTGACGAAGAAGGTACCTGCGATCGAGGTGAGGATGCAGATGCCGCCGATCGCGAGCGGCAGCGTCATCATGTTCACCAGCAGCGGCGAGGTCGCGAAGAAGATCGCAGCCAGCACCATGGTGGCGACCGCGGTCACCGCATAGGTCTCGAACAGGTCGGCGGCCATGCCGGCGCAGTCACCGACGTTGTCGCCGACGTTGTCGGCGATGGTGGCGGGGTTGCGCGGATCATCCTCGGGAATGCCGGCCTCAACCTTGCCGACGAGATCGCCGCCGACGTCCGCACCCTTGGTGAAGATGCCGCCGCCGAGACGGGCGAAGATCGAGATCAGGGAGGCGCCGAAGCCGAGTGCGACCAGCGCGTCGACCACGACGCGGTCGTTGGCCTTCAGGCCCAGCATCTGGGTCAGATAGGCAAAGTAGATGGTGACGCCGAGCAGTGCGAGGCCAGCCACAAGCATGCCGGTGATCGCACCGGCCTTGAAGGCGAGCTCAAGTCCGCCGGCCAGCGAGGTGGTCGCGGCCTGCGCGGTACGCACGTTGGCGCGAACCGAAACGTTCATGCCAATGAAGCCGGCGGCGCCCGACAGCACCGCGCCGATCAGGAAGCCGACCGCAACCAGCATGCCGAGGAAATAAGCCAGCAAGGCGAAGATCACGACGCCGACCATGCCGATCGTCATGTACTGGCGCTTCAGATAGGCCTGTGCGCCCTCGGCCACCGCGGCTGCGATCTCCTGCATGCGCGGATTGCCGGCGTCCGCCTTCATCACGGATGCCGTCGCCCAGATCGCGTAAACAATCGAAAGCGCTCCGCAGAGCACAATCACCCATAATGCTGTCATTGAATTTGCCTTATATCCCTGATGTTCCCCACGCCATTTACCGCGAACGCGGCAAGCGCATAAAAAGGAGGCCTTTCCCTGCCCAGAAGGGTGGCCTCCATTCGGCGGGGACCTTGCCAAAATCGTCTCCCCGGCGCAACGCCACGAGGAGTAGAAAACGTCGATTTTCGAAAGGATTCACCGGGAAATGGCGCAGCCCCCCGGGACACCGGAGGCCGGGTAGTCCACGTGGCGGAAATCCGCGAACACGGTCAGCGGCGACAGGCCACCCGGAATCGATTGTCTCCGGCGCGCAGCCCCCAAAAGTACAAGAGCCCGCCCAACCCCCGTGGGGGTCGAGCGGGCCCGCGATCCATTTCAGTACATCCGTGAAACGACCGTTTCGAGGCCTTAGGCCAGCGACAGGTTTTCTGCGCTTACCTTGCCCCGCATCTTGTCGGTCTTGAGTTCGAACTCGACCTTCTGGCCTTCGGCCAGACCGGTCAGACCTGCGCGCTCAACGGCGCTGATGTGAACGAACACATCCTTGCTGCCGTCGGTCGGCTGAATGAATCCAAAACCCTTTTGACCGTTGAACCACTTCACAGTTCCCGTAGCCATTTTCTATTCTCCAAAGCACGTAGGCTTTCATTCCGCACGGCGATCGCACGGATTCAAATCCAATCGACGATGTCTCTGGAAGATGCCCTAACAGGCGCGTTCAAAAAGGCACGGCGGCAATCGAATGCGCGCACAACTATAGATTTTCCGGGAAATTGCAATGGCCGGCTGCAAATAAAGGCCCTCAGGCGGCGCTGCGACGCTCAAAAATGGCTGTAAGAGCGCCGTTTCAGCACGATTTCACCGCCCTGCCCGTCGAGGAATATTGGCGCACTATTTCCAGCGACCACGGTTCCGATGGAACTCACCGCCACGCCGGCGTCCTGCGCGGCTTGCAGGAACGCATCGACGCGGTCTTCCGCCACCGTGCACAGGATTTCGTAATCGTCGCCTCCGGCGATCAATGTTTCGATTCCGACGATGCCACGCGACACCAGATCGCGCGCGGTATCCGACAGCGGAATCGATTCCAGATCGATCGCAGCGGAAACGCCGGACACGCCGCAGAGCTTGGTGAGATCGCCGGCGAGCCCATCGGACACGTCCATCGCCGCTTTGGCATGGTCGCGAACGATTTCCGCGAGCACTACGCGCGGCTGCGGTACCCGATAACGCCCGATCAGCAGATCGCGCGCGGCGATATCGCTGACCGCAGCATGGACCTTTCCGCCCCCGAGCACGGCAAGCCCGAGCGCGGCATCGCCGATCGTGCCGGTCACCAGCACCCGGTCGCCAGGCTTGGCGCCGCTGCGATGGACCATTTTGCCTGACGGCACGCGCCCGAACGCGGTGATTGAGACCATCAGCGGCCCGGGCGTCGACACCGTATCGCCGCCCAGCAGCGGACAGCCGAACTGCGCCGCGTCCTCGCCGAGCGCGGCCGCGAACGGTTTGAGCCAGGCTTCGTCGGTATCGCGGAGCGCCAGCGTCAGCACGAAACCGGCCGGCACCGCGCCCTTGGCCGCGAGATCACTGAGGTTCACCCGCAACGCCTTGCGCGCAACCGTGTCGGGCGGATCGTCGGGGAGGAAATGCACGCTCTCAACGATGGCGTCCGTCGTCACCACGATGTCGCCGCCATCAGGCTTCAGGGCCGCCGCGTCGTCGTCCAGATTGAAGGCGCCCGGGTCGGTCGCGATCGGCCTGAAATAGCGCGCGATCAGCGAGTCCTCGCCGGACGCGGGCGCGCTAGCCACGCGCGAACTCGTCGGCGCGGAACTGGCGCGCGATCTGGTCGAGCACCGCGTTCACCATGCCGGTCTCGTCCTTTTCGACAAAGGCGTGCGCGACATCGACATATTCGGACACGACCACGCGGCCGGGCACGTCCTTGCGATGCTCCAGTTCATAGGATCCAGCCCGCAGCACCGCGCGCAAAATCGCGTCGATCCGCTTCAAGGGCCAGCCCTTCGACAGCGCGTCGTCGATCAGGGGATCGAGTTTTGCCTGATCCCGCACCACGCCCGAGACGACGTCGCGGAAGAAAGCGGCTTCAGCCGGCAGATATTTGTCGCCCTCGACCTCGTTGCCGAGCCAGTGGCTCTCGAACTCGGCGAAGATGTCGTTGATCCCGGCGCCGCCAATGTCCATCTGGTACAGCGCCTGCACGGCGGCGAGCCGCGCCGCACCGCGCCGGTTGGCTTTCTTGTCCGGACTTTTCGGAGCGGGCTTCTTGCTGTCTGCCATCGTCAGGCCTTTGCCAGCCGGCGTTTGATCCGCAGCATCGCGAGCGCCGCGCGGGCGGCGTCGCCGCCCTTGTTAAGCTCACTGGCGCGCGCCCTCGCCCAGGCCTGCGCCTCGGTGTTGACCGTAATGATGCCGTTGCCAAGCGGGAACTTTCTCGCGACCGCAAGGTCCATCAGCGCGCGCGAGGATTCCATCGAGACGATCTCGAAATGAATGGTGTCGCCCCGCACCACGCAGCCGAGCGCGATCGCGGCGTCATAGGGCTTTCCGCTGTTCTCGGCCGCGTCGATCGCGATCGCGATCGCGGCGGGGATTTCCAGCGCGCCGGGCACGGTGATGACGTCATGCGTGACACCGGCAGCCTTCAGTTCGGTGACGGCGCCTTCCAGCAGCGCATCCTGGATATCGTCGTAGAAGCGTGCCTCGACGATCAGCGCGCGCGCGCCGGCAATATCGGTCTGATCTTTCAGGGGTGCGCGTCGTGCGTCTGCCATTATCTACCTTCTTGTCATTGCCGGGCTCGACCCGGCAATCCATCCTATCAGGAATCCATCCTGTTAAGAGGATGGATACGCGGGTCAAGCCCGCGTATGACACAATTGTTGCTGTTGCTATTTCATTTCCGACAGCCGCGCCGCATAGCGGGCCATCAGATCGACCTCGATATTGACCTCGCTGCCCGAATTCCAGCCGCCCAGTGTTGTGACACTGAGCGTATGGGGAATGATCAGCACCGAAAACACCACGTCTTCGACCGTATTCACCGTCAGCGACACGCCATCCAGCGTGATCGAGCCCTTGACGGCGATGAAGCGCGCCAGTTCCCGCGTCGTGCGCAGTTCGAACCTGGCCATATCGGGCAGATCGTCGCGCTTGACGATGCTGGCGATGCCGTCGGCATGGCCGGCCACGATGTGACCGCCGAGTTCGTCGCCGATCTTCAGCGCGCGCTCGAGATTGAGTTTTGTGCCCTTGCCCCAGTGCTTGGCCGTGGTCATACCGAGCGTCTCGGCCGCGGCGTCGACGTCAAACCAGGTCTTGCCATCATCGACGCCGGAGGCGACCACGGTGAGGCAGACGCCGTTGCAGGCGATCGAGGCGCCATCGGCGATGGTGGCGCGATCGTAGCGGCAGGCGATGCGCAAGCGATGCAACTGCCCCTGCGCCGTCGGCGTCAGGCTGACGATTTCGCCGATATCGGTGACTATTCCGGTGAACATTTAAGCGCGCTCGTAGATCGTGAGAGTATCTAAACCAAGGCTTTCGCTAGCACGGACTTTTAGCGCGGGCGACCCGGTGAGAGCCGACAGCGGCAATGCGTCCAGCGCGGGAATGCCGCCCGCGCCGACCGCCTCGGGTCCGCGCAGCAGCCAGACCTCGTCGACCAGCCCCGCCGATACAAAGGACGACGCGACGCGCGCCCCGCCCTCGACCATCAGCCGCGAAATGCCCTTGTCGGACAGCGCACGCAGCACCGCCGGCAGATCCAGCCCCGGCGGCGTGCTTGACGCGGCGACGCGGATCACCTGCGCCCCGGCAGCGCCGAGCTTCATGGCGGCCGGCGCTTCTGACAGATCCGACGTCATGACCCAGAGCGCCGTCTCGCGCGCGGTCTGCACCAGACGGCTGGTGCCGGGAATCCGCAAGCTCCGATCCAGCACCACCCGTACCGGCGACAAATGCTCCATCCCCGGCAGGCGGCAGGTCAGCGCCGGGTCATCCGCCAGCACGGTGCCGATCCCGACCAGGATCGCATCACACTGCGCGCGCAGCAGATGCACGCGCGTCCTTGCGGCCTCGCCCGTGATGGCGACCGGCTTGCGGCCGGCGGCGCCGATCCTGTCGTCGGCGGAGACCGCGAGCTTGAGGATCACATGCGGGCGCTTGTCGCGGATGCGGCGGAAATGCCCGGCATGGTCGTAGGCTGCTTCCGCGGAATTCAGGCCGACATCGACGATAATCCCGGCGGCGCGCAGTTTGGCGTGGCCCTGTCCGGCGACTTCCGGATTGGGATCCTCGATCGCCGACACCACGCGGGCAATGCCCGACGCGATCACGGCATCGACGCAAGGCGGCGATTTGCCGAAATGCGAGCACGGCTCGAGCGTCACATAGAGCGTGGCGCCGCGCGCGGCTTCACCGGCGCGCAGAAGCGCATCCGGCTCGGCATGCGGCCGGCCACCGGGCTGGGTCCAGCCACGCCCGACAATGACGCCGTCCTTGACGATAACAGCACCGACGGCGGGGTTCGGCCAGGTGCGCCCCTGCCCGCGCCGGCCGAGCGCAAGCGCGAGCTGCATGAAGCGCGCGTCCGCGGCTTTGGACTCTCTGGATTTCTGCGCGTACTGGTCTTCCAGAATGCGGAAGATCATTTGCGTAACGCGGTGACCCGTGCGTCTTCCTCGCCGGACAGCTCACCGAGCACGGCTTCAAAGTCCTTGGCCTCGCGAAAGTTGCGATAGACCGAGGCAAAACGCACATAGGCCACATCATCGAGCTGGCGCAGATGCTCCATCACGATCTCGCCGATCGCCTCCGAGGAAACCTCCGCCTCGCCGCCGCTTTCGAGCTCGCGCACGATGGCGGAGACCATCTTCTCGACGCGCTCCGGATCGACCGGGCGCTTGCGCAAGGAGATCTGCAGCGAGCGCACCAGCTTGTCGCGGTCGAACGGCACGCGGCGGCCATTGCGCTTGATCACGGTCAATTCGCGGAGTTGCACCCGCTCGAAGGTCGTGAAGCGAAAGTTGCAGGCGATGCAGACCCGCCGCCGCCGGATCACGGCGGAATCCTCGGTGGGGCGCGAATCCTTCACCTGCGTATCGAGACTGTTGCAGCTGGGGCAGCGCATCCCACGAATCCCTTACCTGTGGCCTTTACTGATAGATCGGGAAGCGGTCGGTGAGTGCCTTGACGCGTTCCTTGATCGCGGCTTCCACCAGCGGCGCCTTGCCGTCGGGCGATTGCGCCAGCGCGTTGAGCACTTCGGCGATCATGGAGGCGACCTGCTGGAATTCGGCGACGCCAAAACCGCGCGTGGTCGCCGCCGGCGTGCCCAGACGCAGGCCCGACGTGACGAACGGCGTTTCGGGATCGAACGGTATGCCGTTCTTGTTGCAGGTGATCGCGGCGCGAACCAGCGCCTTCTCCGAGACGTTGCCCTTCAGCCCCTTGGGCCGCAGATCGACCAGCATCAGATGGTTGTCGGTACCACCCGAAACGATGTCGAGGCCCTGCGCGCGCAGCGCCTCCGCCAGCGCCTTGGCGTTCTCGACAACGTTCTTGGCGTAGATCTTGAAGTCCGGACGCAGCGCCTCGGAAAACGCCACCGCCTTCGCGGCGATGATGTGCATCAAGGGACCGCCCTGCAGACCCGGGAAGATCGCCGAGTTCAACTTTTTCGTCAGCGTCTCGTCGTTCCACAGCATCAACCCGCCGCGCGGGCCGCGCAGCGATTTGTGCGTGGTGGTGGTCGTGACATGGGCATGCGGCACCGGCGAGGCATGGACGCCACCGGCGACGAGGCCGGCGAAATGCGCCATGTCCACCATCAGATAGGCCCCGACGCTGTCGGCGATCTCGCGGAAACGCTTGAAGTCCCAGGCGCGCGAATAGGCCGAGCCGCCGGCGATGATCAGCTTCGGCTTCACCTCCTCGGCGCGGCGTGCAACCTCGTCCATATCGATGATCTGGTCGTCGCGGCGCACGGTGTAGTGCTGCGCCTTGAACCATTTGCCGGACATGTTGACGGGCGCGCCATGGGTGAGATGGCCGCCGGCGGCAAGGTCGAGGCCCATGAAGGTATCGCCGGGCTGCAGCAGCGCCAGGAACACCGCCTGGTTCATCTGGCTGCCCGAGTTCGGCTGGACGTTCGCAAAGGCAGCGCCGAACAGTTTCTTGGCGCGATCAATCGCCAATGTCTCGACGACGTCGACCCATTCGCAACCGCCATAGTAGCGCGCGCCCGGATAGCCTTCGGCGTATTTGTTGGTCATCACCGAGCCCTGCGCTTCCAGCACCGCGCGGCTGACGATGTTTTCCGAGGCGATCAGCTCGATCTCGTGGCGCTGCCGGCCGAGTTCACCCTTGATGGCGGCGGCGATTTCCGGATCGGCCTCGGCGAGGGTCGCCGTGAAGAACGAGTCGGGCGCGGAGGCGGTCTTGCTGCTGGAGGTCATGGGCCGAATATCTCCACCGCCGCAAGGCCTTAAGCGGCACAGCGGTCGGTTACGTGTGGCGGTCGAAAGAAGCGCTTGCGAGATACCACATCGGCCCGGGCCGGCCAAGCACTTGCGGTATCCATCTGATATTTATGCAAGATATGGTGGGGATGGCGGGGATGCCAGTCCCGGGCAAATACCGCCGTCGCCCCGGCCTAGGGCCGGGCCACCCGTTCGTCATTCCGGGGCGATGCAAAGCATCGAACCCGGAATCTCGAGGTTCCGGGATCGCTTCGCGCCCCGGAACGACACGGACCTACTTCGCGAACCGGTACGCCCCGCCCTTCTCGATCGAGCGCTGGAACGCCGGGCGCGCGTGCATGCGCGTCAGCCAGGCCGCCAGGTTCGGATACGGGGCGAGCTTTTCGAACACCTTTGCCATCTCGCCGACAAAGCTCATCTGGATGTCGGCACCCGACAGCGACGGGCCGACGAAGAACTCCCGGCCCTTCAGCGCGCGATCGACATAGCCGAGGTGATTGGCCAACTCGCTGTCGATGCGCGGGTGCAGCGGCGCGCCGGCTTCCTTCAGCCTGCCGACATAGAGGTTCAGCATCAGCGGCAGCATCGCGGACCCTTCCGAATAATGCAGCCACTCATTGTACGCCTCATAGTCGGCGCTGTCGGGCGCCGGCATCATCGCGCCTTTTCCGTATTTGCGGATGATGTAGTCGACGATCGCACCGGACTCCGCGATCGTGGTGCCGCCATCGGTGATGACGGGCGACTTGCCGAGCGGATGGATCGCCGTCAGTTCCGGCGGCGCCAGCCGCGTCGTGGCATCGCGCTGATAGCGCTTCATCTCATAGGGCGTGCCGAGCTCTTCGAGCAGCCACAGGATCCGCTGCGAGCGGGAGTCGTTGAGATGATGAACCGTGAGCATGGCAGTTTCCTCGAGGGGTTTCTTGTTAATGTTGTTGTTTAACAGAGATTTCTAACGCCGTCATTGCGAGCGAAGCGACGCAATCCATACTTTCGAGGGCGGATGCATGGATTGCTTCGCTTCGCTCGCAATGACGAGGCGCAAACACACCTTTGCGTGGTATCGGCCTGCGGTGCTAGGTTTTCGCCAACGAGGAGAGAACGATGCGAATTGCGATTGTCGGCACCGGCGGCGTAGGCGCCGGTTATGGAGCGGCGCTGGCGAAAGCCGGCGCGGATGTCACTTTCATCGCGCGCGGCGCGCATCTGGCGGCCATGAAGCGCGACGGATTGAAGGTTCAAAGCCCGCGCGGCGATATCCATCTGGTGCCGACACAGGCGACCGACAATCCCGCCGAGATCGGCAAGGTCGATTTCGTGCTGTTCTGCGTCAAGCTGTGGGACGTCGAAAGCGCGGGGATCAGTATCAAGCCGCTGATCGGCCCTGATACGGCTGTCATCCCGCTGCAGAACGGCGTCGATGCCGCAGAAAGGCTGATCCCGATCCTGGGCGAAAACGCCGTGATGGGCGGCGTCGCGCAAATCAGCGCCAACATCATAGCATCAGGCGTGATCCAGCAGGTCGGCACCTTCATGCGCATCGTGTTCGGCGAACTCGACGGCAGAAGCAGCCCGCGCGGCGAAGCATTTCTCGCACTGTGCCAGAAGGCCGGCTTCGAAGCCAAGCTGAGCGACGCGATCCTCACCGAACTATGGATGAAGTTCATCCTGCTCGCCGCCAACGCCAGCACGGTGGCCTTGGCGCGCCAGCCAATCGGCGCGTTGCGCGACGATCCTGATATTCGCCCCGTGCTGATGTCGGCCTACCGCGAAGTGATGGATGTCGGCCGCGCCCGCGGCGTGGCGCTGCCGGACAACGCGGTGGAGACGATATCAGGCTATTCCGACAGCCTGCCCGCCCACCAAAAGCCGTCGATGGCGCTCGACCTCGAGCGCGGCAACCGGCTGGAGCTGCCCTGGCTCGGCGGCAAGGTGGTCGAGCTCGGCAAAAAGCTCGGCGTGCCGACGCCGACGCACAGCCTGATGTATGCGATGCTGAAGCCTTACATCATGGGGAAGCCGGCGGGTTGACGGGAACGCTCGAGGCGCCATGTCCTTACATCGCGCCGGACAGGTCGGCAGTGTAGCCACCACTTTGCGACGCGCCTCGATGCGCGACATCACGGAGAAGCATATGCCGCTTGTCGAGAACGCCACGATCAGGAAATTGCGAGCGGGCGGGCTCGCCCTCGGATTCGGCGTGCACCATTTACGCACCGCGGCAGCGGGCATGATCGCTGCGGCGACAGGGCACGACTGGCTGTTCATCGACCTCGAGCACGGTGCATTTTCGCAGGATGACGTCGCGCAGATCTGCATCGCCTCGTTGCCGACCGGCATCACCCCGATCGTCCGAATTTGCGCAGGCGCGATTGATGAAGGCACGCGGGCCCTCGACAACGGCGCCGCAGGCGTCATCGTACCGCATGTCGATACGGTCGATCAGGCCCGGCGCATCGCCTCGGCCTTTCGCTATCCGCCTTTGGGGTCGCGGAGCTGGGGCGGACCATCCGCTCTGTTCGGTTACAAAACGCCGGGCGCCGCCGAGGCCCAGGCGGCCATCAATCCGGAAATCCTGGTCGTTGCCATGATAGAGAGCCCCGAAGGCGTGGCCAATGCCGCCGGGATCGCCGGGGTCGATGGGATCGACGGATTGCTGATCGGAACCTCTGACCTGACCGCGGAGATGGGCATCTCCGGTCAAATCCTGCATCCGCGTGTCGAGGAAGCCTACCGAAGCGTCGGCGCGGCGTGCCGCAAGGCAGGCAAATTCCTCGGCATGGGCGGCGTCTACGAACCGGACGCCATGAAGCATTACGCCGATCTCGGCGCGCAGTTCATCCTGACGGGATCGGATCACGCTTACATGCTGGCCGGCGCCAGTCTCAAGTCGGCCTCGTTGCGGAAGCTCGAAGCGGATCGCAAGGCGGGCTGAGCCAACTCACATCCCCGTATAGCCTGCCTTCACCGGGTCGGTGGAGCCGTCGAGCTGGCGCAGATAGGTCAGGCCGCACACGGTCAGGCGGTGGGTGTCCTTTTCGCCGGCCTCGAACAGCGTCTTCACATAGTCCGTCACCTTCTCGCGCGCTTCATCGTTCGCGGCAGAGCTGCGGTTCACCAGCAGGTCGTAGGTGTGCATGATGCGGTCGATGGCGGCTTCCATGAAGTTCTCCGGTAGGGGTCAGGCGATGTAGGTTTCGGCTTCGAATTTGGCGATCGCCTGGTTGGCGAGGCGGATCTTGTTCAACTCGCCGCGCTGAAACATCTGCACGATGATTTCGAGCAGCCGCTCGTCGGTGGCGAAAGTGTCCGGGATGGCGCCGGTCCTGCGGAGATAGTTCGAAGCAATGGCGTAAGCGTCGCCCACCACCTCGACATTCATCACCCGCAATCCGCGCTCGACGAGCATGTTCTTCGGTCCCCGTGTCAGGAGCGATAATGCGCGAGCCCGGCAGAAGTTCCATTCCGGGAAACCAGCTATTGCCCGGCCCGCCGCCAATGCTTGCGTCACCTTAGAATTGCGATGCAGCTTGTTGTTTTGATGCGCTTTATCAGGTGAAACTGTGACCGCTATCACTCGAAGCGGCTATGCCCGAGGCGGCTCTTGCGCGCGTCGCGAAGGACGAAGCCGCTGCACTCAATACTCAGGCCCAAAAAGCAAAACGCACCGGATCCGGTAACCCGGAGCCGATGCGCCTTGGGCAGGGCTTACTGCCTTGCCAGTTCATGATCCGCTGTTGGCTGCCGGTCTTTTGAGTGGCCGGCTTGGCCGCGGATTCGAATTCTTATTTGACGCGTTTTCTTCACGCGAACCGGAAGTCCACTTCGCTCGAAAACGCTATGTAAATCTCAGAGCCGATACAGGATCTGGTCGGTCCAGAACCGCTCGAGCCGATGCAGCGACTTGTTCAGCGTCGCGAACTCCTCGTTCGAGATGCCGCCGACCTGCTCCACGGTCTTGACGTGCTTCTGATACAGCGCGTCGACGATCTTGCGGATCTCCTGGCCCTGCGGGGTCAGACGGATGCGGACCGAGCGGCGATCAACGCGCGAACGCTGATGATCGAGGAAGCCGAGCTCGACGAGCTTCTTCAGATTGTAGGAGACGTTGGAGCCGAGGTAGTAGCCGCGCGTGCGCAGCTCGCCCGCGGTCAATTCCTTGTCGCCGATGTTATAGAGCAGCAACGCCTGCACCGAGTTGATATCGGCGCGGCCGCGGCGATCGAATTCATCCTTGATCACGTCAAGCAGCCTGCGATGCAGCCGCTCCACCAAAGTCAATGCTTCAAGATAGAGCGGCTGCACCGGAGCTTGACCGGCAGAGCGTTCAGCGGTTTCCACCGCCGTTGCAACGGCTTTCATCATGACATTCCCCTGTTGTCGTTTTTATCGACTTATTCGACGAAACTTTTGTCCCGCCTGATAGCTTCAACTTAAGGGGGCCGTTTGAAGATCCGCTTAAATAAGACAATAAAGAGATCATGAATTTAAGACAGTGAATCGCGGATTAAGCCCATGGATAAAGGGCTTTTCGCAACATTTCATTGACGGTGGCAGGCCTCTGTTCACGCTTCGTCTGGCAGGGTTGTCGCATTCCAAAACAGGTTCGTTTGAATTCGAAACGCCTGGGTAACCGACGTGAGGGAACCCTTTACGGTGACTGAAAAGTTACCGCGAAAATCGTCGAAAATCTTACGGGATGGCGCGGCCCATTCTGGGACGCAGATGCGCTGGCGCAATTAACAGTTCGGGCGTCATCCTTTCGGGCGTCATCCTTCGAGACGCCACTGCGCGGCAAGGATGAGGTCGAGCAGTTCAGGGTGCGCGCTTGAGACCCTCATGGTGAGGAGCGCGGCAACGCCGCGCGTCTCGAACCATGCGGCCAACGTTTATCCCACCATCATTCAAGCAGACGCGCACTACTGCTATGGCGGCCGTTCGCGCGCGGCCATCCAGGCGAGTGCGAGGTAGGCTGCCAGCATCACGGCTTCGACGCCGACCACCGTCAGGCTGCCGCCGTAGATGCCAGGAAACATCAATTCGATGACGGCCATCGACACCACTGTCGTGAGCCACACCACCGCGCCCCAGGGCGTCGCAAGCCACAGACCGACAGCGGCGACGAGTTCAATCACGGCGAAATAAATCGTCGCGGTCTGCCAGGCCATCGACTGGTTTTCGAACGCCTCTTCCTCGCCGCCGATGAAACCGGTCACCTGCGCCCAATGGTAAAGTCCCTTGGCGATCGAGATGACCGCCATGATGCGCAGGAACAGCACCAGCCGCCGGGTCCACGCGTTGTCATCAGGCTCGATCCGCTCGGACGAGATCGCCGCCACCGACATCGCATTGTCCCGGGCATTGTCCCTGTTATCCCGCGACGGGTCGCGCGCGGAGGTGTCAGACATGAGAATCGGTGCTCACAGGCGAAAACGGGTCCTTATAGGCGGAGTCTTGGTATAGGCAGAGTCTTGGCCCGCCGGGTCGGCAAAATCAATTGCCGCTGGCGCAAATCAAGCTGCGGTGACGCGGCCGTTCCGGAATGCTAGAATTAGACCAGGTCCAAATCAGGCCAAATCAGCCTTCCGCCGGGGAGTACCATCATATGGCGATCAAATTCGGGCGCCCGATCGAAATGCGCGACGCACCGCGGCACCAGACCGCCCTCACCTCGGCCCCGCTCGACCTCGCGATCCGCCCCCGCCGCAACCGCAAGGCCGAATGGGCGCGACGGATGGTGCGGGAAAACGTGCTGACGACCGACGATCTGATCTGGCCGTTGTTCATCGTCGGCGGCCACAATACCCGCACCGCGGTCGCCTCGATGCCCGGCATCGACCGCATCACCGTCGACCAGGCGGTCCGTGATGCCGAGCGCGCGGCGAAGCTGAACATCCCCTGCATCGCGCTGTTCCCCTATACCGACCCTTCGCTGCGCGACGAACAGGGGTCCGAGGCGCTGAACCCGGACAACCTCGTCTGCCAGTCGGTGCGCGCGATCAAGAAGGAATTCCCTGGTCTCGGCGTGCTCTGCGACGTGGCGCTCGATCCCTTCACCAGCCACGGCCATGACGGCTTGATCGAGGACGGCAAAATCCTGAACGACGAAACCGTCGCCGTGCTGGTCCGGCAGGCGCTGGTGCAGGCCGAAGCCGGCTGCGACGTGATCGCGCCTTCCGACATGATGGACGGCCGCGTCGGCGCGATCCGCGAGGCGCTGGACGATGAAGGCTTTACCGACGTGCAGATCATGTCGTACGCGGCGAAATACGCCTCCGCCTTCTACGGCCCGTTCCGCGACGCCATCGGTTCGGCAAAGACGCTGACCGGCGACAAGCGCACCTACCAGATGGACAGTGCCAATTCCAATGAGGCGCTGCGCGAGGTCGAACTCGACATCGCCGAAGGCGCCGACATGGTGATGGTGAAGCCCGGCATGCCCTATCTCGACATCGTGCGGCGGGTAAAGGACACCTTTGCGATGCCGACCTTTGTCTACCAGGTGTCGGGCGAGTACGCGATGATCGCGGCAGCCGCCGGCAATGGCTGGATCGACGGCGAACGCGCGATGATGGAAAGCCTGCTCGCCTTCAAGCGCGCCGGCGCCGACGGTATTTTGACCTACTTTGCGCCGAAGGCGGCGGAGAAGATCAAGGCGGAGAGTTGAGGGGCTGGTCTCTCTCCATCCGTCGTCCCCGGCGAAGGCCGGGACCCATAACCACCGGCGATAATTGGTTTGCACGCCAGTCGTTATCTTCCTTTTCCAACAATCTGGGCCGTGGCGTATGGGTCCCGGCTCAAGGCCGGGACGACAGATTAGCCAGCCCCCGAATCGCCTGAATATTGCCGTTTCGTAACTGCCGCAGGGCTTGCGTGCTCGGGCGCGGTTCCCATGTTTCCGCTTGCGGGAATATGCACGGTCTGGAGGACTGATCATGTCGTATAGCGGTTCCGGTAATACCGGTGGCGGCCCTTCAAGTGCTGGCGGCGGCTGGCGTAACGATGGCGGCGTGCAGCCGCATGCGTTCGACCCCGATTTGCAGCCGGAACTGTTTCGCGGCCTGCTGACGCGGCGGGTGTTCGCCTTTCTGATCGACCTCGTCGTGCTGTCGGTCCCGGTGATCCTCGGCTACATCTTCATCGCGGTGTTCGGCCTGATCACGCTTGGGCTCGGCTGGGCGCTGTTCTGGCTGGCCTGGCCGGCCACGATCGTCTGGGCCATCGTCTATTACGGCTCTTCCCTCGGCGGGCCGCATTCGGCGACCATGGGCATGCGCGTGATGGATCTGGAACTGCGCACCTGGTACGGCGCGCCGGGCTATTTCGTGCTCGGCGCCACCCATGCCGTGCTGTTCTGGGTGTCGATCTCGTTCCTGACGCCGCTGGTGCTCCTGATCGGCCTGTTCAACGGCCGGCGCCGGCTGCTGCATGACATCGTGCTGGGAACCGTTGTCATCAACAGCTCGGTTCGCACACAGGTTGTACCTCCGGCGCGCGCGTATTGAAGGGATGTCACACTCCAAATTGATTGACCGTCAGCCCCCGCGGCGCGATGCTCAGGTTTGTTCAGCCCGGATCAGGATCTGGTCCGAGCTTCCCTCACCGGTACCAATTGTTCACCGGATAGCGTTATCGTTCGTGTTTCGGAGGCCTGACGACCCGACGTGACCCAGCATTCGCGTGATACCCCGCAGTTTTACCTGACGGCGCCCTCGCCCTGCCCCTATCTGCCGGGACGGCACGAGCGCAAGGTGTTCACGCATCTGGTCGGCGACAAGGCCGGCGATCTCAACGACCTCCTCACCCATGGCGGCTTCCGCCGCAGCCAGTCGATCGCCTACCGGCCGGCCTGCGACCAGTGCCGCGCCTGCGTTTCCGTGCGCGTCGTCGCCAACGAATTCCGGCCCTCACGCAATTTCCGCAAAATTCTCGCGCGCAATGCCGACATCATCGGCGAGCAGCGCAGCGCGGTCCCGACCTCGGAACAATATTCGGTGTTCCGCGCCTATCTCGATCGCCGCCACCGCCATGGCGGCATGGCCGACATGACCGTGCTCGACTACGCCATGATGGTGGAAGACAGCCACGTCGAAACCCGCATCATCGAATACCGCAAGCGCAACGTCGATTCCGGCATCACCGGCCGCGGCGACGAGCTGATCGCCGTCGCCCTGACCGACGTGCTCAGCGACGGGCTGTCGATGGTGTATTCGTTCTTCGAGCCGTCGGAGCAAAGCCGCTCGCTCGGCACCTTCATGATCCTCGACCACATCACGCGCGCCAGGCGGCTGGGGCTGCCTTACGTCTATCTCGGCTACTGGATCGAGGGCTCCAAGAAGATGGACTACAAGGGCCGCTTCCTGCCGCAACAGCGGCTAGCGCCCTCAGGCTGGCTGCGCATCGACGCGTCAGGCGAAGTGCTGACCGAGCCGCAGGATTAGGGCTTCTTGCCGTTACCGGCTTGACCGGGTGACCCAGCACGCCGCGGCTTCTCGATTGATCACTGACGTCTCTGGAATACTGGGTCGCCCGGTCCCGGCTTCGCCGAGGCTTCCCTGTGCTGGCACGCCGAAGCTTTAGCGAAGGCGGCAAGCCGGGCAATGACAGTTGTGGGAAATGTCAGCCGCCGAACAGCGTGTCGTAGAGCAGCTTCACGTTCAGCGTCACGATGATCCCGGCGACGATCCATGCCAGCGTGGCGACCGAGCGGGAAATCGCAAAATCACCCATCTTGCGGCGGTCGGAAACGAACCGCACCAGCGGGATCACCGCGAACGGCAATTGCATCGACAGGATGACCTGGCTGAAGACCAGCAGCTGCGACGTTCCGCGCTCGCCATAGAGCGCGGTGACAATGACGACGGGGACAATCGCGACGCCGCGGGTGATCAGACGCCGCGCCCAGTTCGGCAGGCGCAGGTGCAAAAAGCCTTCCATCACGATCTGGCCGGCCAGCGTCGCCGTCACCGTCGAGTTGAGGCCGGACGCCAGCAGCGCGACGGCGAACAGCGTCGAGGCGATCCCGAGGCCCAATAGCGGCGACAACAACTCATACGCCTGCCCGATCTCGGCCACATCGGTGCGGCCGCTGGAATGGAACGTCGAGGCGGCCACGATCAGGATCGCGGCGTTGATGAACAGCGCCAGCATCAGCGCGATGGTCGAGTCCGTCGTCGCCCATTTGATCGCGTCGCGGCGGCCCTCGTCGGTGCGCGGATAGGCGCGGGTCTGCACGATCGAGGAGTGCAAATAGAGGTTATGCGGCATCACCGTGGCGCCGATGATGCCGATGGCGATGTAAAGCATCTCCGGATTGGTGACGATCTCGGTCGACGGCAGGAAGCCGCGCAGCATCGCGGCAACCGGCGGCGCGGCGGCGAAGATCTGGATCGCAAAGCAGACCGCGATCACGATCAGGAGTGAGATGACGAAGGCTTCGAGGAAACGAAAACCCTTGTTCATCAGAAGCAGCAGCAGGAAGGCGTCAAGCGCGGTGATCAGCGCGCCGCCGATCAGCGGAATGCCGAACAGCAGCTTCAGCGCAATCGCGGTACCGATCACTTCCGCCAGATCGCAGGCGATGATCGCGGCCTCGCAGGCCAGCCACAGCATGAAGTTGACGGGACGCGAAAAGCTGGCGCGGCAGGCCTGTGCGAGATCGCGGTCGGTGACGATGCCGAGCCGTGCGGCGAGCGCTTGCAGCAGGATCGCCATCAGGTTCGACAGCAGGATCACCGACAGCAGCGTGTAGCCGAACTTCGATCCGCCGGCGAGGTCGGTCGCCCAATTGCCGGGATCCATATAGCCGACGGAAACCAGATAGCCGGGCCCCAGAAACGCCAGCAGCCGGCGTGCCCAATGGCCACCGAGCGGCACCGCGATGGTCGCGTTGACCTCAGGCAGACTGGCCTGCCTGTTCGCGGCGGCGTCGGCGCGCCAGCCGGCGTCGGCGTCTTGCAAGGCCACAGGCAAGCTCTCCGAATTAGTCTTTCGGCCCAATTCGGGCGTTCGCGCATCCATCTCAACAAGATGGTCGAAATTCGCCCTTATTGCAACTAATTTGCAACTGCATCTGATGGTCACGAGAACGATAAACGATACCGGCGCGGCCTGCGCGACCGCGCCAGCTATTTGGCCGGAACCGTGAACCGCCGATTCCCCCTCGACGACAAACTGTTCGCGATCAAGGGACCAACAATGCTGACCATCAGCACAATCAGAGGGCGCGTCTTGGTTCCATTCGCAGTTCCGGGCTACCTTGCCGGTTGGGAAAGTCCCTTCCCGGCCCACCTGGTCTCAGAAGGCCGCGCTTACGAGATCCACATCGGCGTCAAATCGAAATCAAATCCGACCGGAGGAGAAGACAGTGGTCCACGAAGGCATCCTCGCATGCAGCGGCCGGCTGCTTGCCGCCATCGCCAGTCAGGCGATTGACGATTTGGAAGGCAACAACAAGGTGGCCCTCGTCAAACAGTCCTCACAATGAGCGCCGTGATCGACCTCCTGCTGGCGGCGGACGTCCGGCCCTTCACGATTGCCGCGGCGATCGTGGTCGTGCTTGCCGTGATCGAACTGCTGTCGACGATGGTTGGGTTTTCGCTCAGCCACGTCGTCGGCAAGGACGTCGAGATCGAGGCCGACGGCCACAGCGCCATCTCCGGCCTGTTTCTCTGGATCAATGCGGGGCGCGTTCCGCTCTTGATTCTTTTGATGTTGACGCTTGGCATCTTTTCGATCGTGGGATTTTTCCTGCAGGCCATTGCGCACAGTGTCGGAATTTCTCTCCCGGTTTCGCTCGCCGCCGTCGGCGCCATCATCGGCACCATTCCGGCGGTCCGGGTTACCAGCCGCGCTATCTCACGCGTGATCCCGCGCGACGAGACCTATGCGGTGGATGACGCCGACTTCGTCGGCCAGATCGCCGTGGTTTCGATCGGTCCGCTCGACCAGGGACTGCCCGGCCGCGTCCGTCTCAAGGATGTCTTCGGCAACTGGCACTCTGTCCCGGCGCGCGCCGGCCCCGATTCGAAAGCGCTCGCGGTCGGCAGCAGCGTGTTGCTGGTCGACCGCGACACCAAGAGCTTTATCGCGATTGCCGCACCAGCCGACCTCATTGCACAACAATAGTCATCACACAGGACATGAACATGTGGGAATTAGCAGTACCGGTCTCTATCGGCGTCCTTCTCTTTGTCATCATCGGTTTCATGTTCGCGACGCTGTACCGGCGTTCGACCCGCGACGAGGCCTATGTGCGAACCGGTCTCGGCGGCCAGAAAGTCGTTCTCGACGGCGGCTCCGTCGTGCTTCCGGTCTTCCATTCGACGGCAGCCGTCAATCTGAAGACGTTGCGGCTGGAAGTCGCCCGTGGCGGTCCGGACTCGCTGATCACCAAGGACCGCATGCGCGTCGACATCGGCGCCGAATTCTACGTCCGTGTCAAACCCGACATGTCGTCGATCGCGCTGGCCGCGCAGACGCTCGGCAACCGCACCAACGACGCCGCTGAATTGCGCGAACTGATCGAGGCGAAATTCGTCGATGGCCTGCGCTCGGTCGCCGCCACCATGCATCTCGAAGAGCTGCAGGAACAGCGCGCGACCTTCGTCAAATCGGTGCAGGACGCGGTCGGCGCCGACATCCAGAACAACGGCCTCGAGCTTGAATCGGTTTCGCTGACGAGGCTGGACCAGAGCGACATCAAGCATTTCAATCCGAGCAATTTCTTCGACGCGCACGGCCTCACCACGCTGACCAAGATCACCAAGGAGCGCGAGCAGGAGCGCAACCAGATCGTCCGCACCACCGAGGTGAACATCGCGCAGCAGGACCTGGTCGCCCGCCAGACCACGCTGACGATCGAGAGCACCAAGCGCGAGGCGGAACTGGCGCAGCAGCGCGACATCGCCAACAAGACCGCCGCGATGCGCGCGCAGACCGCGCAGGTCGAGCAGACGGCGTTGCAGAACGAGGCCGAATACCGCATCCAGCAGGAACTGGCCGTCGCCAACGTCCAGACCGAGGCCAACCAGGCCCGCGACACCAAGAAGATCGAGGCTGATCTGGCGGTGAAGCGCCGCACCACCGAAATGGAGCGTGATCTCCAGATCGTGGCGCAGGAAGCGGCGATCGTCGTCGCCACCAAAAACAAAGAGCAATCCGAAGCGCAGACCATCGCCGAGACGGCGCGCGCGCTTGCGATCGCAGCCGAAGAAAAGGTCACGACCGCACGGGCCACCGAAATCGCCGAGCGCGACAAGATCATCAACGTGATCGCGGCGCGCAAGGTGGCGGAAACCGACGCGATGCCGATCACCGTGATGGCGGAAGCCGAACGTCAGGCCGCCGCCAACAAGGCGGAAGCGATCAACGTGCTGGCCCAGGCCGACGCCACCGCCGCGACCACGCGCGCGACCGGCGTCAAGGCGCTCGGTGAAGCCGAAGCCGAGGTGGCGGCGCTGAAGGCCGAGGCCCGCAACAAGCTCGGTGCCGAGATAATCGAGTACGACCTCAACCTCGCCCGCATCAACATCATTCCGGGCGCGCTGGCGGAGGCGGTCAAGCCGATCGAGAAGATCTCGGACATCCGGATCTTCGACACCGGCGGCATGCTCGGTCGTGGTGGCGGCAACGGCGCGATGAATGGCGGCGGCAACGGCGGTCTCGGACTCGGCGACGGTCTCGCCGCGCAGCTATTGTCGGTATCGGCGTTCAAGCCGATGATCGACAAGATTCTCGGCGAGGCCGGCTTCCCGGCTGGCCCCGACGCCATGACCAGCCTGTTGAATGCGCTGCGTGCCGGCAGCGGCCCGCTGACTGAAGTGGAGGCGCCAGCGGCGCCGGTTGCCTCCACGGATACCCCGCCCAACACCATCTCCGGCACGGGCAAGGCGACGCTCGGACCGAAGTCGTAGTCGTCATGACGGCCTGATCCGCCGTTAGATCGCCAATAGAGAGAAGCCCGCCGCACCCGATGCGGCGGGCTTTTTTTACGCCTGTCGGGCACGGCGCTTTCGTCCCTCCTCCATTTCTTTATTGCAAATGCCTCTCATTAGTGACACTAGTTGCGAATAATTCGCAATTGCAAGTCAGGGAGGCGGTCGATGCGTCAGCTCAAGCGGGCTTTTGGCGGCAAGGACGGAGACCATGACGATTTCCACTTCGGCAATTTTTCCCAGCATTTTTTCCTGCCGCACCAGCCTCACGGTCCACATGGCTCGCACGACTCCCACCCCTCTCATGGGGGCCATGGTTCTCACGGGGGCCACGGCTCTCATGGCTCGCATGATGACCCGTCGTGCCAACCGGGTCCGCAGCCGGTAAAAATCGAATACCGCAGCTTCGACGGCTCGCAGAACAACCGGTCGGATTCTACCCTCAACGCCGCCGGCACCGAATTCGCGCGCATCGGCACCGCGCATTTTGCCGACGGCATTTCGGTGCCGCTCGGCGGCAACAATCCGCGCACCATCAGCAATCTCGTGGTCGGCGCCGGCGACGCCGACGTGGCGAATCCGGAAGGTGTTTCTGCGTTCATGTACGCCTGGGGCCAATTCATCGACCACGACATGACGCTGACGCGGACCGACGGCGTCAACGACATCAGCGTCGTGGTCCCCGCCGGCGATCCCGTATTCCCCGCCGGCACCATCATTCGGATCACCCGCGCCGTCATCGATCCCACGACCGGTGCGGGCACAGCCAATCCGGCGATGGCGGTCAATTCCAACTCCGCCTGGCTCGACGCCTCGATGGTCTACGGGTCGAGTGCGGCGATCGCGGCCAGCCTGCGCACCGCCGACGGCCACATGAAGACGTCAGCGGGCGACAATTTGCCCATCGTCAACGGCATGGTGGTGGCCGGCGACGGCCGTGCCGCGGAAAATCCGGCGCTGACCGCGCTGCAGACGCTGTTCGTCCGCGAACACAATTATCAGGTCGACAAACTGCACCATGAGCATCCGAACTGGAGCGGCGACCAGCTCTACAATTACGCCCGCGCCATCGTGTCGGCCGAAATCGCCAACATCACCTATTCCGAATTCCTGCCGAACCTCGTCGGCAAGGACGCGCTCACGCCCTATGACGGCTATGATCCCAATGTCGATCCGCATTTGACGCTGGAATTCGTCGCCGCGGCGTTCCGCTTCGGACATTCGATCGTGTCGGGTGAAACCGAAGGCCTTGCGGAAAACGGTGAGGTCATCGCCGGCTCCGAGGAAGACTTGAAGGACGTGTTCTTCCAGCCGGCGGCCAACTTCATCGACAATGGCGGCGCCGACGGACAATTGCGCCATCTGGCCGCCGATCCGTCGCAGGCGCTCGATGCGCGCATCGTCGAGGATCTGCGTAATTTTCTGGTCGATGCGCCGGTGTCGATGGATCTCGCCGCGATCAACATCCAGCGCGCGCGCGACCTTGGCCTCGGCACGCTCAACCAGACCCGTGAAGCGCTCGGGCTCGACCCCTACACGGATTTCAGCCAGATCACGAGCGATCCGGAGACGCTGGCCGGACTGAAAGCGGCCTACGGCAACGTCAACAATGTCGGCCTGTGGACCGGCGGCCTGTCGGAAAACCATGTCCCCGGCGCGCTTGTCGGCGAAACCTTTCAGGCCATCCTGACGATGCAGTTCGAGGCGCTGCGCGACGGCGACCGGCTCTGGTTCGAGAACCAGGGCTTCGATGCCAAGACGTTGTCCGAGATCAAAGGCACGACGCTGGCCGACATCATTCTGCGCAACACCGACACCAAGCACATCCAGGACGACGTTTTCGTCACCTATGTCCGGCACACCGGGCTTGCCGGCGGCGTGGAATCAGAGGATCCCGACGCCCGCCAGATCGTCATCGGTTCCAACGGCGCCGACACCTTGATCGGCGGTCCGCAGGGAGATTACCTATTCGCCGGCACCGGCAAGCAGACCATGACGGGCAACGCCGGCGCGGATCGCTACGTGTTCGATTCCGGCGCCACCAAAGCCAGGATCACCGACTTCGATCCCGGCGTCGACCTGCTGGTGTTCAAGCACGCCGGGCGCCTCGACTTTCGCGATGTTAAAATCTCGAGCAACCACGGCAACACGATCGTGCAGGTCGGCGACGACTGGATCGAACTGACGGGCGTGCGGCCCTATGAACTCAGCAGGCACGACTTTCTGTTCGACATTTGATGGGTCAGCAAGACGTGGATGGCCGGGACAAGTGTTTAGCCCGGACAGTTCACTGACAGGTGTTGGGAGACATAGCTGACACATCAAGGTGAGAAACCTCCACACGATCACGTGTGGAGGTTTTTTCATTGCCCCACAGCTTGTCGGGAAACGGGTGGGTTGGACCGTGCAGTCGTCGGACAATGAGGGCCAATAAAGCCATCAGGGAATCGCCCCAAGGAATCCCCCATGTCCGCCGCCGAGACACCGCATCTGCCGCCGACCTTCAACCGCCTCGCCTGGTCCAACCTCGCCGCGCAATCGGCCGAGCAGGTCGCGCTCGCCGCCGCCCCCATCGTCGCGGTGCTGCTGCTGGGCGTCGGCGAAGGCCAGACCGGCCTGCTGCAGACCGCGCTGACGCTCCCCTTCATCCTGTTTGCGATCCCGGCCGGCCTGCTCGCCGACCGCATCTCGCGGCGCTGGCTGATGGCGGGCGCCGAAGCGCTGCGCGCGGTGGCGCTCGGCGGAATCCTGCTGCTGATCTGGCTCGGCTGGATGACGCTGCCGCTGCTCGCTCTGCTCGGCTTCATCGCGGTGTGCGGCACGGTCGCCTATAGCGTCGCCGCACCGGCGCTGGTGCCGTCGCTGGTGAACCCGGAGCAACTACCTGCGGCCAACGCGCGGATTGAGCTGGCGCGTACCGTGGCGTTCGCCAGCGGCCCCGCGCTCGGCGGCGTACTGGTCGGATGGGTCGGTGCGGCCCCCGCCTTCGGATTTGCCGCGGCGCTGTCTGTGATCGCGGTGGTGCTGCTGTCGGGCATCTATGAGCCCGCCCGCGCGCCCGCGCCGCGCCGCCATCCACTGCAGGAGATCAAGGAAGGCGCGGTCTTCGTGCTGCATCACAAGCTGCTGCGGCCGGTGTTCATCACCCAGTTCATCTTCAATACGGCCTCGTTCCTGCTGCTCGCCGTGTTCGTGCCCTATGCCGTGCGTCATCTCGGCCTTTCGGCGACCGGCGTCGGCACGACGCTGGCAATGTACGGCGTCGGCATGGTGGTCGGGGCGCTGCTGGCAACGCGCGTCATGAAGCGCCTCGCCTTCGGCACCGTGATCGGACTCGGCCCGGTGACCGGTTTCGTCGCCGCCACCGTGATGGCGCTGACGACCATCTTTCCATCACCGCTGCTCGCGGGCCTGAGCTTCTTCCTGCTCGGCGTCGGCCCGATCCTGTGGGTGATTTCCACCACCACGCTGCGCCAATCGGTGACGCCGCCCTCGCTCCTGGGACGCGTCTCCGCCATCAACATCATGAGCTATGGCGCCCGCCCGCTCGGCTCGGCGCTCGGCGCCATCGTCGGCGGCCTCTACAGCGCCGAAGCCTGCCTCTATCTGGCGGCTGCGATCTTCGCCGCGCAAGCGCTGGTGATCCTGATGTCGCCCGCCGTCTCGCTGACCCGGCAGCCGGACATGGTTCCGGAACCGGCGAGATGACAACGGGCCGCTGAGACAGTAACCACGCACGTCATTGCGAGGAGCGAAGCGACGAAGCAATCCATTCTTCCTTTACGCGGAGGGATGGATTGCTTCGCTTCGCTCGCAATGACGGCCTTGGCGACAATTTTCTTCCAAAATGACCCTCCACCGTCCATTCCGGTTTCCATGCTTCACTTTATATGATACTCGTAATTTCATATAAGAGCGGGAACCCTCCATGGCCGACCAGACCGTAGCGATCGCGAGCCCCCGTCCGGAGGCCTCCTCCACCGTCCTGCACATCGCGGTGCTGGCAGCGCTTGCGGCCACCGGGACGCTGGCGACCAATATCCTGCTGCCGTCGCTGCCGCAGATGGCCACCTCGCTGCACGTCACGAGCGCTGCGGTCACATCAGCCATCACGATCTTTCTCGCGGTGTTCGCGGTCGGCCAGTTGGTGGTCGGACCGATCTCGGACCGCTACGGCCGCCGCTGGCCGGTACTGATCGGATTTGCGGTATTTTTTGCCGGCAGCGTCTGGTGCGGCCTCGCCACCGACCTGCCCAACCTCCTCGCCGGCCGCGTCGTCCAGGCCGCCGGCGCCTGCGCTACCTCCGTGCTGTCACGCGCGATTGCGCGGGACCTATTCTCCGGCGCCGCGCTGGCGCGCGCGATGGCGCTGATCATGATTGCGATGGCGGCGGCGCCTGGCTTCTCGCCGCTGCTCGGCGGCGCGCTAGATCACTATTTCGGCTGGCGTTCCGAATTCGCGCTTGTCGCCGCCTTTGCGGTGCTCGGCGCGCTCGCCTACAGCATGGTTCTGGGCGAGACCCATCATGCGACGCGCACACCGCTCGACCCGCTCGCGATTGCCAAAAACTATCTCGGCCTGATCGCCGACCGGCGTTTTGTGGTGCCGGCCGCGACCGTGAGCCTGATCATGGGCGGTCTGTTCGCGATGTTCTCGGCCGCGCCCCGCGTGCTGATCGAAGCGATGCACTTTACGCCGATCCAGCTGGGCCTGTTCTTCGCCGGCACCGTGCTGATCGTATTCGCCTCAGGCATGCTGGCGACAAAGCTGGCGCCGCGCTACGGGCTCGACCGCTCGATCCGCGGCGGATTGTTCGCGGCTGCTGCCGGCAGCCTCGCGATGCTGCTGGTGTCGCTGTATAGCCCGGCCTTCTTACCATTTCTGGGTGCGATGAGCGTGTTCCTGCTCGGCATGGGCATCGTGAACCCCTTGGGCACCGCGCAGGCGCTCTCCCCGTTCGGCGAGAAAGCGGGCGCGGCCTCCGCTCTGGTCGGCTTCTGGCAGATGATGACGGCGGCGATCGGCGTCTGGCTGGCCGCGACGATCTCGCGTGAAGCGCTGTTCGCGCTCGGCGTGGTGCTGACGGTGTTTTCCTTCGTCGCGGTCGGGCTGTATACGCTGCGCGCCAAAGCGGCCTAACTGCCGAGATAGCGCTCGTACTTTCCAGCGACGACCTCATCCGACGCAATATCCGGATCCAGCGTGTAGAGATCCTGCGCGCGGCCGATGCCGCGCAGCGCATAGCGGCCGGTGGAAACCAGATAGTTGCGTCCCGCCGCATCCAGTCCCGTCCTGAACGCCTCCGAGGTCAGCAATTCGCGGTCGACCGAGCGGCACATCGAGGCGATGCGGCTGACTTCGTTGACGGCCGGCCCCACCACGGTGAAGTCGAGCCGGTCATCACTGCCGATATTGCCATAGAAGACTTCGCCGACATGCAGGCCGACATGGGCCGTCGTCACCGCCACGCCTTCGGCGGCACGGCGGGCACTGACCGCAGCCATGTTGCGCCGGAAATGGTGTTCGGCGCGCAGCGCTGTGCGCTTGGCAACGGCCATGTTCTCGTTGGTGAACATCGCCAGCACGCCGTCGCCGATCAGTTTCAGCACCTCGCCGCCGGCGTCATGGATGGCGTCGATCGAGGCCTGCGCATAATCGTTCAGGAACGGGATGATCTGGCCGGGCTCGATGCTCTCGCTGATCGAGGTCGAGCCGCGCAGATCCGAAAACCACAGCACCGCGTTGATGCGCTCAGTGACGCCGCGGGCAATGCGGCCACGCAGCACCTGCTCCGACGCGTCCCGGCCGAGATAGACCCGCCCCAGCGTCCGCGCGACTTCGGCCTGTGCGGCGGATTTGACCGCAAGCCCAAGCACCGGCACCAACTCGCGCAAGGCGGCGAGCCCCTGCTCGCCAAAACCTTCGTCGCACCGGGTCACCCATGTCGAGTAAAAGCAGTCCATTTGGCCCATGGTGCCGGCTTCGCCGAAGCGGTGCACCATGCTGAGAAAATGCTTGTGCCCCTTGGCGGACAGGTCCTCGATCATGTTGAAATCGAGGCCTTCGCAATCGGACAGATCGATCAGCAGTTCGTCGCCACCGGTTTCAAGCAAATGGTAGAATGTCGAGCGCCGCCAGTTTTCCGCAACGGCGCCGCCCTCGCTACTCGAACCATATTCGAAACTGTCGCTCTCGTTGGTCTGGGAATGACTCCAGCGAAATCCGCGGCCCTCGAACACCGGGTGCAGCGTGTCAATGATGACCATGGCGCGCGACAGCTCCAGGCCATGGGCACGGCAGCGCTCGCAAAAGCCACGGAGCAGATCGTTTTCGGGCAGGCCTGTCAGGCTCTGGTGGGCGATCCAGTTCATCAGGCGCAGGCGGGGCGTGAGTTCCATGCCGCCATTATGCCGCGCAATCGTGACAGACGGAAGCCTGCCGCAAACCCTTACGTTTTCCCGGATATGACGACTTCGCCGTCTTCCTTCACGAAGGAGTCGACGGGACGGTCGAGCAGGTCGAGCACCAGTTCCGACGGCCGGCACAGCCGCACGCCCTTCGCCGTCACCACGATCGGCCGGTTGATCAGGATGGGATGGGCGAGCATGAAATCGATCAATTCATCGTCGCTCCATTTGGGGTCGGTAAGGCCGAGTTCCGCGTAGGGCGTGCCTTTTTCGCGCAATAGCTCGCGCGCGGAGATGCCCAACGCCGCGATCAGTTCGACCAGCCGGGCACGGCTCGGCGGGGTCAGCAAATACTCGATCACCTCGGGCTCTTCGCCGCTCTGCCGGATCATCGCCAGGGTATTGCGTGAAGTACCGCAGGACGGGTTGTGATAGATGGTCACGCTCATGTGTGAGCTTCCTTCGCAGTTGCGGTCACCTCGCCTGCCCCGCGCAGCAACCAGCCCATCAGTATCATCGCAAGGATGGCGCCCAAAAGTTCGGCGGCGATGAAACCGGGCAGATCGGTCGGACGAATTCCCGAAAACGTATTGGTGAAAGATCGGGCAATGGCGACCGCGGGATTGGCAAACGAGGTCGACGACGTGAACCAATAGGCCGCCGTGATGTAAAGCCCGACCAGCCAGGGGATCGCCGGCCGGTTGAACCTGATGCCGGCGAGTATCGTGACAACCAATCCGAACGCGGCCACGGCCTCGGCCAGCCATTGCGCGCCGCCGGTTCGGACCTTGAGCGAGGCATCCAGCAGCGGCAGGGCGAACATCGCGTGCGCCATGATGGTTCCAGCGATGCCGCCGGCGATCTGCGCCGCCACATACGACAACGCCTCGCGCGCCGTCAGCTCGCGACGGAGCGCAAACACCAGCGACACCGCGGGATTGAAATGCGCGCCTGATATGGGCCCGAGAATGGTGATGAGCACGACGAGGATCGCGCCGGTCGGCAGCGTGTTGCCGAGCAGCGCGAGCGCAACGTCCTTGGTCAGCGTTTCCGCCATGATGCCGGAACCGACCACGGTTGCTACCAAGATCGCGGTGCCGAGGGCTTCGGCGGTCAGGCGGCGCGGAAGATCAAACTTTTGCATCAGCGCGCTTTTTCCTGGCAGGCGGACAACACGGCGTGAGGTCTTCGATCAGCGGCGTGCAGATTTCCGGTCGCCCATCGCAGCAATCCCTGACCATGAACAGCATGACGCCGCGAAAAGCGTCGAGATCGGCGCGGTAGACGATCGAGCGGCTGAAGCGCTGGGCCGTCACCAGCCCTGCGCGCGACAGGATCGCCAGATGCGACGACATGGTGTTTTGCGGCACCGCCAGCGCCCTGGCGATATCGCCGGCCGCCAGCCCATCCGGTTCGTGCTTCACCAGCAGGCGAAACACCTCGAGCCGGGTCGGCTGCGCCAGCGCGGCGAGCGCGAGAATGGCTTGCTCTGATTCCATATATCCAGACTTATGGATATATATCATGCTGTCAAGCCTCGCGGAGGTACCCGCGATGCTTTGCCGACACCAATGTTGCCCGACGGGCAAATTTGATGTCGTCCTCTCCCCGTCATTGCGAGCGCAGCGAAGCAATCCATATTGCCCCAAGCCGTGCCATGGATTGCTTCGCTCCGCTCGCAATGACGGTTAAGTGCGACAAAACAACCCGACGACGGGCAAATCACTTCCGATTTACGGAATTCATGTCAAGCCCCGAAATGAAAAATATTTCGGTTTACCAGAACGGCAAATCAGGTGCATATATTCGCCCATCCCGTCCTACTCAGAAGGGCGTCGGCCGTCGTCACGGACGTTGGGCGGGTTGCGGTGGACGCTGGGCTCACGTCTGACGACGGCGTGGATCGAGCGTACGGCAAAACCGTGTGGTCCTGGCACCCGTTGCTGGTGTCAAGCTGTCGGAGAAGCGCAAGCGGAAACGGCAGTGACGGAGTCAACCAAGAACTCGTCTCCGGGGAGAGCACGGCATAAGCCGTAAAGCCATTGCGCAGGGAATGTCGGATGTTCTCCGCTGCCCTGTATGCTCGTGTGCAGCTTTCTTAGCACAATTCGCACACGAGACCGCGGGTGCAGCGCGCATCCGGCATTCCCTGCGCCCTCTGAATTGGAGGGCGGAGAATTTCTGGCAAAGCTCGGGCGCAATGCGTCGCGAGATCGCGAAGTTGCGTTTGGATGATGGTGCAATAACAAACACCGCCGTCGTCCCGGCCTTGAGCTCAGATGCGCAATTGCGCATCGGGGGACCCATAACCACAGGAAGAAGTTTTGCGAATGGTCTCCGCTATCGAGTCCTCATCGAGAGATCACGCGGTATGGGTCCCGGCTCAAGGCCGGGACGACACCTTAGCCGGACTAGCTATTTCCATAATTCTAGAAATACAGTTGACAACCCCGGATTCGAATATCATGATGCCGCCATGAAACTCGACGACGCCGCTGCACATCTCGAGGCGCTGGGCAATCCGACCCGGCTCAAAATCTATCGCGCGCTGGTTCGTGCCGGCGATGCCGGAATGCCGGTCGGCCGGCTCCAGGAAAAGCTCAAGATCGCCCCATCCACCCTTTCCCACCACATCAAGACGCTGATGGTCGTCGGCCTTATCGATCAGGTGCGGGAGGCAACCACACTCGTGTGTCACGCCAATTACGATGTGATGCGAGGATTGGTGGAGTTCCTGGTTGCGGAATGCTGCACCGGCAACGCCGAAAGCAAGGATGCCAAGACCGCGGCGTGAGTTGCGCCGCCATCAATTTCGATATTTCTAGTTTGATGGGAGAACAGTATGAGCGAGGCAAAGTCCGTTGCGATCATCGGCGCCGGCCCGGTTGGCCTTGCCGCCGCCGCCCAGGTGCTGGAGCGCGGGCTCCGGCCGATCGTGCTGGAAGCAGGCGACAACGTCGGGCATTCCGTTCGCCAATGGAGCCATGTCCAGCTGTTCTCGCCGTGGCAATACAACATCGACCGCGCCGCGGAGCGCCTGCTCGCGGCAACGGGGTGGAATTCGCCCGACCCGCAGCACTATCCGACCGGCGCGGAATTGCTGGAGGGCTATCTTGAACCGCTCGCGGCCAAGACCGCCCTCGCCGACCACATCCACACCTCCAGCCGCGTCACCGACATCAGTCGCGCTGGTTTCGACAAGCTCAAGACCAAAGGACGCGAGTCAGCGCCGTTCGAAATTCGCTATCAGAACGGGCAAGGCCCGAAGGTCGTCAAGGCTGACGCCGTGATCGACGCGTCAGGCACCTGGCATTCGCCCAATCCGGCCGGCGCCAATGGCCTCCTCGCCATCGGCGAGGCGCAGGCGGCGAGCAAAATCGCCTACGGCATGCCCGATATTCTGGGACAAGATCGCGCGCGCTACGCCGGCAAGACCGTCGCCGTGCTGGGCGCCGGTCATTCGGCGATCGGCACGCTGACCGATCTCGCGCGGCTCGCCGCCGAGGTGCCGGAGACACGTCCGGTCTGGCTGTTGCGGGGCAATGATCCTGCCAAGGCCTTTGGCGGCGGCGCCAATGACAAGCTGGTTGCGCGCGGCGAGCTTGGCGCCGCCTTCGCATCGCTGGTCGCGGCCGGCCGCATCAAGGTCCAGAGCGAGTTTCGGGTTTCGCACATCACGGCGGATGGCCCTCGCCTCACCGTCGCGACCAGCGCGGGCAGTTGCTGCCGCCAGATCGCCGTCGACGAGCTGATTGTTGCCACGGGCTTCCGGCCGGACCTGAATTTCGTGCGCGAGCTTCGCATCCAGCTTGATCCGGCGATCGAATGCCCGGTGGCGCTGGCGCCGCTGATCGATCCGAACGAACATAGCTGCGGCACCGTGCGGCCCCACGGCGCGCGCGAACTGGCGCAGGCCGAACCCGGCTTCTATTTCGCCGGCATCAAGTCCTACGGCCGTGCGCCCACATTCCTGATGCTGACGGGCTATGAACAGGTCCGTTCGATTGCCGCCGATATTGCCGGCGATCACGCGGCGGCAGAGCGTGTCGAACTGGTGCTGCCCGAAACCGGCGTTTGCAGTCGCGCGGACGCGCCCGGCGCAAGCCAGTGCTGCGGCGGACCGGCACCATCAGATGTTGACGCCTGTTGCGCAGCGGATGCAAATGCCAGGCAACAAGGCAAAGCAGGATGCGGCTGCGCGTCCTGAACGAACTGGGGTGAAACGCATTTCCTTAAACGGCCGATCCGTCATCGTCGCGATGTGTGTGGGGCAGCTCGGCAGCCTGCTCCCCCATGTCGTGGTGCCTTCCATTCTCGCGGCGTTTTTGATTCCGGAATGGCATCTGAGCGGCGCGCAGGCCGGCCTGCTCGCAGGCTCGGGCGCTGCGGGCTACATGTTGGCCGTGCCGGTGCTGGCGACGCTGACCGACCGGATCGACGCGCGCAAGATTCTAATCGCCGGCTCTGCGGTCAGTGCAATCGGTACATTGCTGTTCGGCCTCTTTGCCACCGGCCTCTGGTCCGGGGCGTTGTTCAACGCCATCGCGGGCATCGGATTTGCGGGCGCTTACATGCCCGGCCTCAAGGCGTTGACCGACCGGCTTGCGCCCGGCGACTCATCGCGCGCGGTCACGTTCTACACGTCGAGCTTCTCGTTCGGCGTCGGACTGTCGTTCCTCATCTCACAGCTCGTCGCGGACGCCTGGGGCTGGCGCGCCGCCTTCCTGGTGACGGCGCTGGGCCCGCTGGTGATGCTTTCGGTCTGCTTCCTGCTGCAACCGGTGACGCCGAAGCCAGCGCAAGGCCGTTTGCTGGATTTTGCGCCGGTGTTCCGCAACACCAGCGCGATGGGTTTCGTTCTCGGCTATGGCGCGCACTGCTTTGAACTTTACGGCATCCGAACCTGGCTGGTGGCGTTCTGGACGTTCGTGGCGGCGAGGAGTTCGGACGGCTCGATCCTGACCCCCGTCGTCGTCAGCGTGCTGTTCTCCGTGCTCGCGATGCCCGCAAGCATTCTCGGCAATGAATGCGCGATCCGGTTCGGCCGCCATCGCGCCATCACCGCCGTGATGTTCAGTTCTGCCGTCGTGGCGCTCTTGATCGGTGCGTTCGCCGACAAATCGCCATGGCTGTTGCTGCCGCTGATCCTGGCCTATGCCATCACCGTGCCCGCTGATTCCGGCGCGCTGACATCGGGGATGACGATGGCGGCGGACCCGAAATACCGCGGGGCGACGATGGCCGTGCATTCGACCGTCGGCTTCAGCCTTTCGGCTTTGGGCGCCTGGGCCCTTGGCGTCGCGCTGGATGCGGCCGGGGGGCCGTCGAGCGCCTCCGCCTGGACGGCGGCGTTTACCGTGCTCGCGGCCGGTATTCTGCTTGGACCATTGGCACTCTACTGGTCGAGACGGACCGCGGTTCAGGCATGAGTGCGACACAAGCCTGTTGCCACCTGGCGTCATGGCGCCTAGGTTCCAAGTTGTCTATTATCATAGACAACTTGATTCCGGCACGCTGGAACGGCGGCGGCGAGAACAAGCAGTCGCAACGAAAAAGATAAGCCATGAGCGCACGCCCCCTCCCCATCATCATCGCGCTCGGCACCACGCAGACGCTGGCCTGGGCGTCGAGTTATTATTTGCCGGCCATTCTGGCCGACCCGATCTCGCGCGATCTCGGGGTCTCCTCGAACTGGATATTTGCCGCCTTCTCGGCCGCATTGGTGCTCTCGGCCTTGCTTGGCCCGCGCATCGGCCGGCAGATCGACCTGGTCGGTGGCCGGCCGGTGCTGTCGATGTCCAACATGGTCTTCGCGGCAGGACTGACGCTGCTTGGGTTCAGCTACTCCATTCCGGTAATGGCCATCGCATGGCTCCTGCTCGGTATCGGCATGGGAGCCGGCCTCTACGATGCGGCGTTCGCCGCGCTCGGGCGCATCTACGGCAATGACGCGCGGCGCTCGATCACCGGCATCACGTTGCTCGCGGGTTTTGCATCCACGGTCGGATGGCCGCTGTCGGCCTGGGGGCTGGAGACCATCGGCTGGCGCAACACCTGCTTTACCTGGGCGGCGGCGCATATCCTGATCGGCCTGCCGATCAATTTGCTGATGCTGCCGGCGGTCAAGGGCGCCAAGGCGGCGGTGGCGAACGCGGTCAAGCCGCACATCGCGATCGACCGCACCATGATCCTGCTGGCCTTCGTGTTCGCCGCCGCCTGGACCGTGACAGGTGCAATGGCCGCCCATCTGCCACGCATCATGGAAGCCGCCGGCGCCACCACCGCGCAGGCCGTGTTCGCCGGCGCCCTGCTCGGCCCGGCGCAGGTGGCGGCGCGTATCTTCGAGGCTGGCTTCCTCAGCCGCTTTCATCCGCTGGTCTCGACCAAGCTCGCATGTGTCACCAATCCGATCGGCGCGGCGATACTCGCATTGGTCGGTGGCGGCGCGGCCAGCGTGTTCGCGATCTTCTACGGCGCCGGTAACGGCATCCTCACCATCGCGCGCGGCACGCTGCCGCTGGCGATCTTCGGCCCCCAGAATTACGGCTATCGCCTCGGCATCATCGGCGCGCCGGCGCGGATGGCGCAGGCCGCCGCTCCATTGCTGTTCAGCCTCCTGATCGACATCATGGGCAGCCGCGTTCTGATCGTCTCCTCCGCGCTCAGCCTCGCGGCGCTGCTCGCGCTGTTTTTGGTGCGCAGCCACCCGCCCATGACGACACAATCATGAGGACTCCCAATGGTAGATGACACGACGCCGTCGATCCGGCGCATCAACCCGCCCGAACTCGGCACCCCACCCGGCTATTCGCAGATCGTTGACGTCAGTCCGGGCCGCCTCATCTTCATCGCCGGCCAAACCGCGCTCGATCGCGACGGCAATGTGGTCGGCAAAAACGATTTCGCCGCGCAAGCGGATCAGGTGTTTGAAAACCTCACCATCGCGCTGCGGGCGAGCGGATGCACCGCCGCCAACCTGGTCAAGCTCACGGTGTTCCTCACCGACATGGACAATCTCGGCCGCTACCGGGAAGCCCGGAACCGCTTCTTCGCGTCCGTCACGCCGCCGGCCGCGCCCGCGGTGACGCTGGTCGAGGTGTCGAAGCTCTATGGCCCCGATTTCCTGATCGAGATCGAGGCCATCGCTGCGGCGTGAGTCGTCACGCATTAGACGGCTTGTTCGCCGCCGACGTCGCGATCCAGATGCCGGCGAACACCGCGACCAGCCCGAGCACGAGGTTGGGCGTGATCGGCTCCCCGACCAGCTGCGTGGCTAGCAATCCTGCCGCCAGCGGGTTGACCGTCATGGTGTTGGCCACGCGGGTCGGCGACGCCCGCTCCAGCGCCCACAGGATGAACGCCAGCGCGCCGCCGGCGATCCCGAGATAGAGGCCTGCGATCCATTGCGCCGTTCCGAACTGGCTCAAGACCGCGACGCTCCCGGTCAGGGAGCCCACCAGGATCAGCGCGGCGGCACCCGTGCCCATGCCGACGGTGAGGAAGCCTAGCGCGCTCGAGCGCTGGATGAACGGACGGGACCAGACGTTGTAGAACGCCATGCACAAGACGGCCGCCGTCATGATCAGCTCGCCACGCCACGCGCCCGCCGGCGCGCTCGAAAGCCCCGATGCAAGGGCTGCGAAGACGCCGAGCACGGCGATGCCGACGCCGACCGATTTCCGTTTCGTCAGCGGCTCGATGCCGAGCAACGCGCCGACCACCATGGTGTGCAGCGGCAGCGTCGCCAGCGCGAGGCTGGCGCGCGCCGCGGTCGTATAGGACATCGCGATGTTGTAGAGGACGAAGAACACGCCAAAGAAGCAAAAGCCCAGTGCGGCGACGGCAGGCCAATCCCGGCGCTGCGGCCAGCGCGCCTTCAAGAGCAGCGCGGCAGGCAACACGCAGCAAAAGCCGATGCCCCAGCGCAGGATCGCCATCGTGACCGGATCGGTATTGCCGGCGAGATAGCGCGTGATCGCCGCCGCGGTCCCGCCGAGGCAGCTCGAGACCAATGCGATTGCAACACCGACCCATTCGCCCAACGCCGCCTCCCGTCGCGCCGTCTGTGCAGCGCGCGTGCGAGATATGGTCGTGGTAAATCGAACACGCGAGTCGAAAATGCTCTTCCTTCGAATCTTTCTGCGATGTGGCGGCAAGTGGCAGCAGAACGCAAGGCAGACGTTTCCTGAATGACTAGTCCCTCGCGTTCTCCTCCGGCGGCTTGATGTGGCGGAACGAGAACAGCAGCGCGAGGTCGTAGGCGATCTTCAGCGCGCCACAGACCACCAGAGGCAGGCCGGAGAATGCCGTCATCAGCAGCGCGCCCGAAATCGCCGGGCTGATCGCAGACGCGAGGCTGCGCGGCACCGCGGTGACGCTGGCGGCGGCGGGCCGCTCTGCGGGTGTCACGACTGCCATCACATAGGAAGTGCGGGTCGGCACGTCCATTTGCGACAACGCCGAGCGCAGCAACAGCAACCCCAGCGCCAGATAAAGATTGGGCGAGAACGCCGCCAGGATCAGGAACACGCTGGAGGGGATATGCGTGAACACCATGGTGTTGACGAGGCCGATACGTCTGGCGAGCCAGGCGGCGACCGGATAGGAGAAGGCGCTCAGCGTGCTCGACCAGAAGAAGAACAATCCCGCCGCAGATAGTGAAAGATCGAAGCGCTCGAACAGCCACAGCACCAGCAACGACTGCGCGACGAAACCGCCCGCGAACGCATCGATGCTGAACAGCGCGGCGAGCTTGTAGACGGTGCCGCGCGAAGGCCCGAGCGGCGTCTGCGGCGCCCGCTCCTCGCCGCGCGTGTGAGGGACACGACGATAGAGCGCGGCGCAGAGAATACCGAGCGCGGCGTAGGCATAGAACATCAGGCGGAACGCGCCGAGCTGGGTGCTGCCGCCGGCAACGAGAAAATCAGGCAGCGACGCCGCCAGCGATCCCGCCGCGGTGGCCAGCGCGCCGATCAGGCTGTAGCGGGCAAAGATCTGCGTGCGGCGCTCGTCCGTCGCGCTGTGGGCGAGCACAGCGTGCTCAAGCGGTACCAGCACGCCGAGGTCGCCGCCGGACGGATTGATGGTGCCGATAAAGGCGACCAGCACGATCAGGACAAAGTGCTCGACGCCCGGGAACGCAATCCCGGTGGCCGCCATCAGGCCGGCGCCGAACATCAGTAGCGGCCGCAGATCATGGCGGGGCGCGATCCAGCCGACGATCAAGGTCAGCAGCGCGGTTCCCAGCAGCGAGGCGGTGGCGACGATGCCGACCGCGATGGCGTCATAACCAAGCAGCGTCATGTAGGCCGGCAGGATAATGATCGCAAAACCGTCGCCGAATCCGCGCAAGCCCCGCGCGACATAGAGCAGCGTGATCAGCGAGGCTGCGGTAGACGATTTGGACTCTGTGGGGATGCTGGCCATCGATCCATGCCTTCATGCGCAACTCGACACGTCGAGCGGTGCGCAGAGCTTGGACGGCGGACCGTCTGACGGGGAGCCTGCTTTGTCCCCGATATGACGCATGCTAGGTCCGGACAAAGAATTCCGCAAGCATCGGGCCCGTAGGATGGGTGGAGCGAAGCGATACCCATCGTCCATCGGCAATTCGCAATTGATGGGTTTCGCTCCGCTCTACCCATCCTACGGAGCGGTGCATGGGTTGACAGCCGAACCGGCAAGCAGTTAATTCGGCACATGGGGACGTTGCGATCTCCCCACGAGGCGACATGCCCAAGTATCGCGCCCGTTTTCTCTTGACGAGGGCGCAACCATGTCATCCTACACCACGATATCTCCAGATAAACTTGCGCGGTTGATCGGCACGGCGAACATGCCTGTCCTGATCGACGTCCGTACCGACGAGGATTTCGCCGCCGACCCGCGGCTGATTCCCGGCGCCGTCAGGCGTAGCCATCAGGACGCCGCCAATTGGGGCGAGGAGTTCTCCGGCCGTCCCGCCATCGTGACTTGCCTGCGCGGCCAAAAGCTTGCGCAAGGCACCGCCGCCTGGCTACGGCATCTCGACGTGTCGGCCGAAACGCTCGAAGGCGGCTTTGAAGGCTGGAAGGCCGCCAAGCTGCCGCTGGTGCCGGCCGCAAAGCTACCCGCGCGCGATGCGCGAGGCCGCACGGTCTGGGTCACCCGGGCGCGGCCGAAGATCGACCGCATCGCCTGCCCCTGGCTAATTCGCAGATTTGTCGATCCAAACGCGGTATTCCTGTTCGTCGCCCCGTCCGAAGTGCTCGCGGTTGGCGAACGCTTTAACGCGGCGCCGTTCGATGTCGAGAACGTGTTCTGGAGCCACCGCGACGAACTCTGCACCTTCGACGTGATGATCGAGGAATTCGGTCTGGCGACGCCGGCTCTGTTGCGGCTGGCAACCATGGTCCGCGCCGCCGATACCGGCCGGCTCGATCTTTCGCCGGAAGCGCCGGGGCTGCTTGCGGCCTCGCTCGGCCTGTCGCGAATGTTCGACGATGATCTCGCGCAATTGGAGGCTGGCATCACGCTGTATGACGCCTTCTATCGCTGGTGCCGCGATGCGACCGGCGAAACCCACAATTGGCCGAGCAACAAGGCGAAGTCGTAATGGAAGCGACCATCAACAAAACAGCCGAGGCCGGTGCCAACAGCGAATACGCGCACGGCATCAGCTTCGGCGAGGCATTCCGGGTCTGGCTGCGGGTGGCGTGTTTGAGTTTCGGCGGCCCGGCAGGCCAGATCGCAGTGATGCATCGCATCCTGGTCGAGGAAAAGAACTGGATTTCCGAGAGCCGGTTCCTGCATGCGCTGAACTACTGCATGCTGCTGCCGGGGCCGGAGGCGCAGCAGCTCGCCACCTATATCGGCTGGCTGCTGCACCGGACCGCCGGCGGCATCATGGCCGGCGGACTTTTCATCCTGCCCGGCATCATCGCCATCATGGGGCTGAGCTACATCTACGCGGCCTACGGCAATGTCGGCTTCGTCGAAGCGGTGTTCTTCGGGCTGAAAGCCGCAGTGCTCGCCATCGTCGTGCAGGCCGTGGTGCGGGTCGGCAAACGCGCGTTGCGCAACCGGGTCATGATCGCGCTGGCAGGCATCGCCTTTGTCGCGATCTTTTTCTTCAATGTCCCCTTCCCGATCATCATCATTGCCGCCGGCGTGATCGGCTATCTCGGCGCGCGGAGCGGCCGGCCGGAATTCGCCGCGGTCGAACGTGGCGGCGGCGGCAAGAAAACGGCTGTTGTCGACAGCCTGCTCGGCGAGGAGTTGCCCGAGCATGTCCACCCGAGTGTATCCAAGGCGCTGAAAGTCAGTTCGGTCTGGCTGCTGTTATGGCTGGTGCCGGTGGCCGCGCTGCTGATCGCGTTCGGCCAAGACAATGTGTTCAGCCAGATCGCGCTGTTCTTCTCGAAGATGGCGATGGTGACGTTCGGCGGCGCCTATGCCGTGCTGGCCTATGTCGCCCAGCAGGCGGTCGAGCACTATCACTGGGTGCAGCCGCGCGAGATGCTGGACGGCCTCGGCATGGCCGAGACCACGCCGGGCCCGCTGATCATGGTGCTGCAGTTCGTCGGCTTCATGGCCGCCTTTCGCGATCCCGGCACGCTGTCGCCGATGATGGCGGCGACCCTCGGCGGATTGCTGGCGACCTGGGTCACCTTCATGCCCTGCTTCCTCTGGATATTCCTCGGCGCGCCCTTCATCGAGACCCTGCGCGGCAACAAGGGGCTAGCCGGCGCGCTAACCGCAATCACCGCCGCCGTGGTCGGCGTGATCCTCAATCTGTCGATCTGGTTCGCGCTGCATACGCTGTTCCGGCAGACGACGCCGGTTCGATCGTTCGGGTTGTCGTTCGACATGCCCGTGCTGTCGAGCATTGATATTGCCGCGTTCGTGCTGGCGGCTGCCGCCGCCACCGCGATCTTCCGCCTCAATGTCGGCATGCTCTGGGTGCTGGCGGGGTCCTGCGCGGCGGGCGTGGCGTTGCGGCTGACGGGGATGATTTGAGGGGCGGCGCTGCCGCCGACACCCGTCTTAACCACGAAACAGGCGTTCGATCCCGTCGCGCCACGTCTGAAGTTAGGCTGACTCCCGACCGATTCTGGTTTGCAGTTCCGCAATGTCGATGAATCCGTCGGCCTGACGACGCAATTCTTCGGCGACGATCGGCGGCTGGCTCGAAATCGTCGAGGCTACGGTGACGCGGACGCCTCGCCGCTGCAGCGATTCAACCAGCGCGCGGAAAGCGCCATTGCCAGAGAACAACACGATCTCGTCAAGATGCACGGCGAGCTCCATCGCATCGACCGCGAGTTCGATATCAATGCTGCTCCTGAACTTGCGGCGACCGCCGGCGTCGGCGAACTCTTTCGATGCCTTGGTAATGACGGTGTAGCCGTTGTAACCAAGCCAGTCGATCAAGGGACGGATCGAGGAGAATTCCTGATCCTCACTGACAGGCGTGTAGTACAATGCCCGCAACAACGAACCGCGGTTCTGGAATTCCTGGAGCAGACGCTTGAAGTCGATGTCAAAGCCGAGCGCCCTGCCGGTTGCGTGAAGATTGGGGCCATCGATGAAGATCGCCATTCTGCCGGGCTTCGATCGCAACATATGACCGTCCTTGAACCGAGAAAAAATGAGCGTCGTTCAGGCCGGTGCGTCACCGGCTTCCGGCTCACCAGCATCATTCAAACGTTCCGCTTGCGAAACCATGTCGTCGAATGCAGCGATCGCCGCGTCGATCTCGCGGAAGCTGCAACAATCGACCGACACCTTTGTGTCGTGGTCGAACAACTCGATCCACAACGGCGGCTCGTCGCCCACGGGCGATGAATCATTGAACATCCGGATTTCGTGTATTCCGATCCTCACGATTGAGATAACGCTCGGCACAGAGGCACTCTCCGGAATGCCGGACAGCGCTATGAACGCCTGCGTCACTCGCAATCTGCCGGACGTATGGCCGGATTTCGTGCACATCTTGCAATCCCTGAATGGCGGTATCAGACACGGCGTTCGGCGCCCTACACACCTTCATCCGCTCGCTGTGAAACCTGGGAGATACCGCAGCAAAAATCGCGCAACCGAAACCGGCCGGCTCGAAGCAGCAATTCATATCTAGCAGACACCCCGCATCCGGCTTGCTATCCTGCGCCAATTATTTGATCTTCTGCGCCACGATGCCCCCTCGCGGCGAACAGACCGCAAACGGATGTCGCAATAGAGGATGATGTCTCGTGCCTGCTACCAAACCGGGGCGCATCGATTCGATTCCGAGTGCCTCAGGCGGTATCGCCCGGATGGTTTGCGCTGAGCTGCGCGAACGAGGTATTCCTCTGGCGCCACTTTTGTCGAAGGCCGGATTGAGCGTTGAGCAGATTGATGATCGCGCCGCCCGCGTCGAGGTCCAGAGCCAAATCAAGATTCTGAAACTCGCTGCCGACGTGCTGCAGGATGGCCTTTTGGGCTTTCATCTGTCGCGGGAGTATGATCTTCGCGAGATCGGCCTGTTTTATTACGTCCTGGCATCCTCCGAAGTCTTGAATGACGCCTTGCAAAAGGCAGCACGCTACAGCCGGATCACCAACGAGGGCGTTTCACTGACATATCGCGCCAACAAGGAAGTCGCGATCTCCTTGGATTACGTCGGCGTCGAACGACGCTCAGACTACCATCAAATCGAATTCTGGCTGGTTTCCCTCGTTCGCCTGTGCCGGCAACTCACCAACCGCCGATTGATACCGAGCAAGATCAGGCTGGTTCACCACCGCAAGAACACGCCAGCCGAATTTCGGTCGCTGTTGGGATGCGAAATCGAATTTGGGGCCGGAGCGGATGAATTGGTTTTTCCAAGTGCGATCGCACAGCTGCCCATCGTCAGTGCCGACAGCCACCTCAATCAGCTCCTGATGCAATACTGCGAAGATGCTCTCGCTCATCGGTTGCCGGCCCGCACCAGCCTGCGCGCAAGCGTGGAAAATGTAATGGCTCCGTTGCTCCCGCATGGAACGGCGAACGCCGTCGAAATCGCCCGCCACCTCGGCATGAGCCATCGGACTCTGGCGCGCAAGCTCTCGGCGGAGGGACTGACCTTCTCGGACATCGCAGAGGAGCTGAGGAGCGACCTCGCGGGTCATTACCTGGGCGATACCGACCTTCCGATTTCGCAGATTGCCTGGCTGCTCGGTTACCGCGAAGTCAGCGCCTTTACTCACGCATTCAAGCGCTGGACCGGGCTTACACCACGACAGTCGCGGGCACAGCATCCGCCTGCGGCTGTCGGCGGGGCTTCAAAAATCCGGCAGCGCCTCCGGAAACCATCCGGCCGATAGGTAACCGGCCTCTCGTCCCGGCGTAATCGCCTTACACCCGCTCCGCCGGCGCGAGCTTGCAGACCGCGCCGCTGGACTCGATCTGCAGCGTGGCGTGATGAATGTTGAAACGGTGCGACAGCTCCTCGCAGACCCGATGCAGGAATGCGTCGTCGCTGCCGTCAGGCCGCACCAGATGCGCCGTCAGCGCGGTCTCGTTGGTGCTCATGGCCCAGATGTGGAGGTCATGCACTTCCGAGACGCCGTCGAGTGCGCCGAGATAGTCCCTGACCTTTGCCAGCTCGATGCCGCGCGGCACGCCGTCGAGCGCGAGATTGACGCTGTCGCGCGCCAGCCCCCACCCGCTCACGAGCACCACACCGGCGATGGCGAGGCTGATCGCGGGATCGACCCACAGCCACCCCGTGAACATGATCACCAGGGCCGCGACCACCACACCAAATGACACGCCGGCATCGGCGGCCATGTGCAGATAGGCGCCGCGAACATTGAGGTCGCCATGGCGGCCGCGCATGAACAGCAAGGCCGTGCCGCCATTGATGACGATGCCGAGTGCAGCGACCGCCACGACGGTCCAGCCGGCCACCGGCGCGGGGGCCGAGAGGCGATTGATCGCCTCGACGATGATGCCGCCAACGGCGACCAGCAGAAGGCCGGCGTTGAACAGCGCCGCGAGGATCGAGGCCCGCCGGTAGCCATAGGTATGCCGCTGGGTCGGTTGCTTCTGCGCGAGCCACGCCCCGCCCCAGGCCAGCAACAGCGCGATCACGTCGGAGAGATTGTGAACGGCGTCCGAAATCAGCGCCAGCGAATTGGCGGCATAGCCGAAGACGAGTTCGGCGGCGACGAACGCCGCATTGAGCGATGCGCCGACGGCAAATGCCCATCCGAAACTGTCGGGCGCATGGCTGTGCCCGGCGTGGTCATGTCCGTGGGAATGGTCGTGGTGGTGGTGGTGTGCGTGCGCCATGCCAGATTTATAGCGCGCGGAATTGCGAATACTATCACAGCGCCCTGCCCGTCAGAGCGAGACCGCGATCAGTTCCTCCACCAGTGGACCGCCGCCGACCGGAAACACGACGAACTGCTTGCCGCCGGCGATATAGGTGATCGGCGCGCCGACGGCGTTGGCCGGCACCGCGATCTCTGCCAGCATCTCGCCCGAGGTCTTGTCGTAGACCCACAGATGCGGACTGAAATTGTTGAGATCGGCGATCCGGCGCATTCCACCCGCAGGCAGTCGCGGCGCGCCGAAATAGCCTGACTGTACAACGATCATCACCGTTTTCGTGATCAGCGCCCAGCTGCGTGTGGGAAATCCCAGCCGCTCACGTATGCCCAAGGCTTGAATGGTCGGAATAAGCTCGGCACGCCCGATCGGAATCCGCCAGCGATGCTCGCCGCTGTTCATATCGATGGCAAGCATGCTGCCGAATGGCGGCTTGAGCAGCGGCAAGCCACGCGGCCCGGACAGGTAACGGAATTCGCCGATAAAGTCGTAGCGCGACTCCCCCGGCGCCGGCCTGCGAACGGTGATCACAAACGGCAGCCGGTAGGTGCTGACATAGAGCATGCCGGTGTCCGGATCGATCGCCGCACCTGCCCAGTTGCCGCCGCCGGCGACGCCGGGTACCTGGATGGTGCCTCGTTCCGACGGCGGGGTGAACAGCGGACCGTGATCGTATTTCGCTACGATGTCTCTTGCCTCCTGACGGAGTTCAGGCGTGAAATCGATCAAGTCTTCGTCGCGCACGCCCTGAAGGTCGATCGGGGCCGGCCTCGTCGGAAAGGGCTGGGTCTTCGATGCAATTTCACCGGGAACGGTCGAAGCCGGCACCGGCTGCTCCTCGATCGGCCACACCGGCTGGCCGGTGACGCGATCGAACACGTAGACGAACGCCTGCTTGGTCACCTGCGCCACCGCCTTGACCGCTTTGCCGCCGACGGTGATGTCGATCAGGGTTGGCGCTGCCGGAGTGTCGTAATCCCACAATCCATGATGCACGAGCTGGTAGTGCCAAACCTTTCTGCCGGTGGCTGCTTCGAGACACACGATGCTGTCGCCGTAAAGCCCGTCACCGGGACGATGCCCGCCATAGTAATCGTTGGTCGGCGTGCTCACCGGCAGATAGACATAGCCGAGCTCTTCATCCGCGCTCATCGGCGCCCAGACATTGGCGTTACCCGCCTCGCGCCACGAATCCCGTTGCCAGGTCTCGACGCCGGCCTCTTCGCCCTGCGGCACGGTGTGGAAGGTCCAGAGCAGCCGGCCGGTCACGACATCGAAGCCGCGTACGTCGCCGGGCGGCGACGGGCTTTTCCGCCACCAATCCATGACGGACGATCCAACCACGATGACGCCGCGTACGATCACCGGCGGCGAGCTCATGGTGTAGTAGTCGCGGTCGACGTCGCGACGCAGACCCTGCGTGAGATCGATCCGGCCGTCATTGCCAAAGCCCGGCACCGGCTTTCCGGTCTTCGCATCCAACGCGATCATCTGCGCAAATGCCGTGAGCATGATGATGCGCTCGTCTTCGCCATTGCGCCAATAGGCGACGCCGCGATGCAACCAGCCATCATTGGCGGGAATGCCGAGTCCGTTTTCGTAAACCTTGGGATCAAACACCCATTTGGTTTCGCCGGTGACGGCATCGACGGCGGCAACCTGTGACAGCGACGTCGAGGTGTAAAGCACGCCCCCGACCATCAGCGGCGTCGATTCATGGGCGCGGGTCGGGCCGACGGACGGATTGGCTTCCTTGACCGCCATGTCCGGCGACTTCCAGCGCCAGGCGACATGGAGGTTTTTCGCGTTGGTCCGCTCGATTTGCGTGAGCGGCGAATAGCGCGACGCGGCGTAGGTCCCGGCATAGGCCGGCCATTCGCCTTGCGACAATGCCTTGGCCGATTCAGGCAGCGCACCGGGGATGGGCTGAGCGTTGAGTAAAGACGGCATGGCGAGCATCAGGACTGCTCCGCCGATCGTTGCGATGAGTCGTTGCCATTCCGCTTTGCGCAATGCCGCCTCCCCTTTTCTGGAGAGCATCGGCGAGAACCCTGATGCAGTCAAAGGGCATCCAGCAAAACCGCGAGCGGATAACGAAATCGTAATCCGCCGCCAAGACGTGGATGCCTGGCACCCGTCTCCGCCAAGGCTTCGACGAGGCCACGAGTCGCTGGCCCGCCGGAGCTTTAGCGAAGGCGGCAAGGCCGGGCATGACGACGTTTGGTATAGCCCGTCCCCGCCCTACTCCACACCCCGCAGGAACTTGTTCGACTTCGGCAGGCCGTGCGCGAGGCGACCGGCGTCGGCGCGGTTGCCGCGCCAATCGGCCAGTTCCTTCCAGCTCATGCTTTGGTCGCGGCCGGCGGAATCCTTCCAGCCGAGCCCCGCCTTGGAATCGAATACCGCGACGTCGGATAGTTTCGCGCTGGTGTATTTCTGCAGCCGCACGCCGCGGCCGCGCGCCATCTCCGGCACCTGGTCGAGCGGGAACAGCACCATCTTGTGGTTGGTGCCGATCACGGCCACGGTGTCGCCGGCAACGGTCGTGATCGCGCAGGCCTCGTTCGGCATTTCGACGTTGAGCACCTGTTTGCCCTTGCGGGTGTTGCCGACGCAATCGTCTTCGTTGACGATAAAGCCCTGCCCTTCGTGGCTCGCGATCAGGAATTTTCGGCCGCCCTTGTTGACGAACAGCGACACGATCGCGGTTTCCGGCTCCATGTCGATGAACATGCGGATCGCCTCGCCATGACCGCGGCCGCCCGGCAGCTTTGCGACGTCGAGCGAGTAGAATTTGCCGTTGGTCGCGAACACCAAGAGCTTCGAGGTGGTCTCGGCGAAGAACGCATGGTCGAGCTTGTCGTCGGTCTTGAAGGCGAGCCCGGAGATATCCTCGACATGGCCCTTGAGCGTGCGCACCCAGCCCTTTTCGGAGATCACCACCGTGCACGGCTCGCGCTCGACGAAGGCCTCCTCGATCGCGGCCAGATCGTGCTCGGGTGCATCCGCGAAGGTGGTGCGGCGCTTGCCGAGCGGCGTCTTCGGACCAAACATGTCGCGGACCTTGCGGACCTGATCGCCGACCTTGGACCATTGCTCGGTCTCGGAGCCGAGCAGCGCCTTGATGCCCTTCAACTCGGCCCGAAGGTTCTTGTCCTCGGTGCGGATCTCGAATTCCTCGAGCTTGCGCAAACGGCGCAGCCGCATGTCGAGGATGGCGTCGGCCTGGACCTCGGTCAGCTTGAACGCCTTCATCAACTCCGGCTTCGGTTCATCCTCGGTGCGGATGATCTTGATCACCTTGTCGATGTTCAGATAGGCGATCAGGTAGCCGCCAAGCACTTCCAGCCGGTTCTCGATCTGGGTCTTGCGGTAGTTTGAGCGGCGCAGCAGCACATCGCGCAGATGATCGAGCCATTCGCGCAGGCATTCGGCAAGGCCAACCACTTTCGGGATCTTGCCCTTGATCAGCACGTTGAGGTTCAGCGAAATCTTGCTTTCAAGCTCGGTCAGCCGGAACAGCGATTCCATCATCAGCGCGGGATCAACGGCGCGAGATTTCGGCTCGATCACGAGACGGACGTCTTCGGCGGATTCGTCCCTGACGTCGCCGACCAGCGGCAGCTTCTTCTCGTTGAGCAGTTCGGCGATCTTCTCCACCAGCCGGGATTTCTGCACCAGCCACGGGATCTCGGTGATCACAACGACCCAGGTGCCGCGCGCGCCCTCTTCCTGGGTCCATCGCGCGCGGGTGCGGAACGAGCCGCGCCCGGTCATGTAGGCTTCGGCGATCGCCTCCTTGGAATCGACGACGATGCCGCCGGTCGGGAAATCCGGCCCCTTGACCCATTTCAGCAGCGACTTCGATTTGGCATCCGGCTTGTCGATCAAATGCAGTGCGGCGTCGCACAGCTCGGCGGCGTTGTGCGGCGGAATCGACGTCGCCATGCCGACCGCGATGCCCTGGGAACCGTTGGCGAGCAGGTTCGGGAAGCCGCCCGGCATCACCACCGGCTCTTTGGTCTGGCCGTCGTAATTGGGACGGAACTCGACGCCGTCCTCGTCAATGCCCTCCAGCAGCAGCTGCGCCACCGCGGTCATGCGCGCTTCGGTGTACCGATAGGCCGCCGGATTATCGCCGTCGATATTGCCGAAATTGCCCTGGCCGTCGACCAGCGGGTAGCGCGAGGAGAAATCCTGCGCCAGCCGCACCATGGCGTCGTAGATCGCCTGGTCGCCATGCGGATGGAACGAGCCCATCACGTCGCCGACGATTTTGGCGGATTTCTTGAACGCCGTGCCGGGGTCGAGCCGCAGCAGCCGCATGCCGTAAAGGATGCGCCGATGCACCGGCTTCAGGCCGTCGCGGCCGTCCGGCAGCGCGCGGTGCATGATGGTCGAAAGCGCATAGGTGAGATAGCGCTCTTCCAGCGCATCCCGCAGCATGACTTCATGGATTTCGGCCGGCTCTTCCGGCGGTAACGTTCGTTTTCCCATGGGGAGGGGTTAAACTTTTGGGCTGAATCGGGCAAGCCGCGAATCGGGGCAACACCATTTCAGCGTCGTCCCGGCGAAGGCTCAGATGCGCAATTGCGCATCGGGGGACCCATAACCACAGGTGTTTTTGAAAGAAATCGACTGGGGCCACGGTTCTTATCGATAAGCCGCGGCGTATGGGTCCCGGCTCAAGGCCGGGACGACGGGCCCTGCCGTCAGACCGCGGAACTGATTCGCGCCCGGTATTTGGTCACCGCGTTGATAAATCCATCGCGGGCGTCGGAATGGCCCTGCCCGCGCGGCTCCAGCACGTGGCGGAGCAGGAACATGCCGGTCAGACGAAAGCCGTCCTGCAAGTCCTGGTCCGACCAGCCATTCGCCCCGCCCTCGCCCTCTCGCAAAAATGCCGGGAGCGGCAGCAGCCGTTCGCGGTAGGGCTCGCCGGCGCGCCGCGACACCGCACCGCCGGATTTCGGCGACACGTAAATCAATTCCGTTGTCTCCCCGGTCGCGGCGCAGTTTTCCAGGTCGAGCCCGAAGCCGAGTTCGGCCAGCATCGCGAGCTCAAACCGGATCAGATGCGCCGCGGCGCCGCCGACGTCGTCGAAATCGTCCAGCGTGCGCTCGAACATCTCGTAGATGTCCTCGTGCGGATCGCGCTCCGGCAACAGCCGCACCAGCGAAGCCAGATGGGTGACGCCATAGGTCGCATGCGCCGACGCCAGCAAGGTCGCCGCGCGCAGCCGCGTGCCCTCGATGGCGTAATATCCGAGATGCTCGTCGAGCCGCGCCCGCCACACCGTGGTGACGCTGTTGCCGGGCTGCAGCAGCGGCCGCATCCGTTTCCCCGCGCCGCCGCGCACCAGGCCAAGGTGCCGGCCGTGGCTGCGCGTCAAGAGTTCGACAATGGCGGAAGATTCGCCATGCCGCCGCACCCCCAGCACGATGCCTTCGTCGGTCCATTCCATGGGCGGGAGTTTACAGGATTCCGGCAGCGCGGGCAGCTATCTCAGGATAGTCATTCCGGGGCGATGCAAAGCATCGAACCCGGAATCTCGAGATTCCCAGGTGCGCAATTGCGCACCTGAGGTCTGGTGCTTACGCACCATCCCGGAATGACGGCATCAATCACTACGCGTTGAACCAGCCCACCGCATCGCCGGTGAAGGAAAAATACAGCCCCGCCGTCGTCAGCGCGCAGGACACGACCTCGATGGCGCTGTCGAGTTGCAGGCCGTTCGCACCGATCACCTGCACCAGCGAGATCACCGACAGCACCAGCGCCGCGGCCAGCACCCAGCGCGGCCAGTTCTTGCGGTCCCGCGCCGCGAGCCGAACGAAATAGACCAGCAGCAGGATCAGGCCCGCCGCCATCAGGGTCGCGACCATGACCATCTGCTCGGTCATGTCGGCTTTCGGCGTCCGGTCCTGGAACGCGACCGACACCGCATCCAGCGTCAGCGACAGATAGAGCAGCACTTCAAACCAAACTACGTTCCTGGGCAAGGTCATCGAAGACGCCGATCATCGCTGATGTTTCTTGATTATTCTTTGGGGAATTCAATTCCCATTTCGCGGTAGCGCTCCGGGTCGTCGCCCCAGTTCTCGCGCACTTTGACGAACAGGAACAGATGCACGGGCTGACCCAGTATCTCGGCGATCTCCTTGCGCGAATCCGCGCCGATCGACTTGATGGTGGCGCCGCCCTTGCCGAGGACGATTTTGCGCTGACTCTCGCGCTCGACAAAGATGGTCTGCTCGATGCGGACCGATTTGTCCTTGCGCTCGGTCCAGCTGTCGGTCTCGACGGTGGATTGATACGGCAGCTCCTGGTGCAGCTGGCGGTAGATCTTCTCCCGGGTGATCTCGGCCGCCAGATGCCGCATCGGCGCATCCGACATCTGGTCTTCGGGATAGTGAAACGGGCCTGCCGGCACCATTTTGGCGAGTTCGGCGCGCAGATCGTCGACGCCGTCGCCCGACAGCGCCGAGATCATGAAGGTGTGTTCGAACTTCATGCGGTCATTGGCGGCCTGCGCCAGCGCCAGCAATTTCTCGCGCGGGATCAAATCGATCTTGTTCAGCACCAGGATTTTCGGGTGCTGCACGCTCGCAAGCCTGCTCAGGATCGCGTCCGCTTCCTCGTCGAGGCCGGCTTTGGCATCGAGCAGCACGCAGACCAGATCGGCGTCATGCGCCCCGCTCCAGGCGGTCGATACCATGGCGCGGTCGAGCCGCCGTTTCGGCGCGAAGATGCCGGGCGTATCGACCAGGATGATCTGCGCGTTGTTCTCGATCACGATGCCGCGGATCAGCGCCCGCGTGGTCTGCACCTTGCGCGACACAATCGTGACCTTGGAGCCGACCAACGCGTTGACCAGTGTAGACTTGCCGACATTGGGCGCGCCGATCAGCGCGACGAAGCCGCAAGCGGTCTGGGCCGGAGATTCAGCTGTCATTGCCACCACCGCCGACGCCTTCGCGCTCGATCATCACGGACGCCGCAACCTTCTCGGCCGCGCGCTTGCTGCCGCCGACGCCTTCGGCCGGCTCGAGGCCCGGCAGTTCCACGGAAACGCGGAACTGCGGATCGTGATGCGGCCCGGTGCGCTCGACCTCGCGATAGACCGGCGTCGGCATCCCCTTACTCTGCGCCCATTCCTGCAACACCGTCTTGGGATCGCGCAGCGGCCGGCGCGGCTTGCGCATCCGCTCGGTCCAGTTGCGTTCGACGAATTGGGCGGCAGCACCGTAGCCGCCGTCGAGAAAGATCGCCCCGATCACGGCTTCGCAGATGTCGCCGAGCACGGATTTACGCAACCGGGCGCTGGCGCTGGCGCCCACCTGGCCGAGCTTGATGTCGTCGACCAGCCCGAGCGACTTGGCGACATCGGCGCAGCTTTCCTTGCGCACGAGATCGGCGAGGCGTTTTGACAGCTCGCCCTCGTCGGCGTTCGGAAAGGCGCGATACAGCATGTCGGACACGATCAGCCCGAGCACATGATCGCCGAGAAATTCGAGGCGCTGATAGCTTTCGGCGCGATTGCGCGCGGGTTTCAGCGCGGACACATGCGTGAACGCGGTGGTCAGGAGGTTGGGATCGCCGAATTTGTGGCCGATGCGCGCTTCAAGCGCAGCCGCCGCGGCCTTCGCCGATTCCTTGGCCGAGCCCCTGCCGCGCTTCTTCTTGGGCGCAGGTTCGCCACCGGCATCAGGCTGCGGGCTCTCGCCCTGTGTCGGGGTATTCCTGATGACGGGCGTTTCGTCGTTCATCGCACGATTGAAAAAATGCGATTCCAGCGCACCGCGGTCGGCCAGCGCCAGAACATCCAGGCATGTTCGCCCTCGGCAATGGAGAAGAAGATCATTTGCGCCCGGCCGACGATGTTTTCAAACGGCACATAGCCCACCGCCGACAACACGCGGCTGTCGGTCGAATTGTCCCGGTTGTCGCCCATCATGAAGAAATGGCCGGCCGGCACGGTATAGATGGTGGTGTTGTCGTAGAAGCCGTTGTCGACGCAATCGAGCGACTCATAGGAGACGCCGTTCGGCAATGTTTCCTTCCAGCGCTTGACGCGCGCGGTGGCGTCGGAGCCGCACGGGTCCTCACCGATGAAATCGCTCAGGCGCTCGCGCTTGATCGGGGCGTCGTTGATGTAGAGCAGTCCCTCGCGCATCTGGATGCGGTCGCCCGGCAGGCCGATCACGCGCTTGATGTAATCGGTGGAATCGTCCTTCGGCAGACGGAACACGACGATATCGCCGCGCGACGGCTCCGAGCCGAAAATGCGGCCCGAGAACAATGGCGGCGACAGCGGGATCGAGTAGTGGCTGTAGCCGTACGAATATTTCGAGACGAACAAATAGTCGCCGACCAGCAGCGTCGCCTTCATCGATCCCGAGGGAATGTTGAAGGGTTGGAACAGGAAGGTGCGGATCACGAGCGCGATCAGGAGGGCGTGGATGACGACACGGATGGTTTCGCCCAAGCCGCTTTCAGTTTTTGTCCCGGATGTCACGCTCATCGCTTTCCCAATTCCCGCAAGGCTGCTTCAAGCAAGGCTAGTCTTAAACAGAGGCTTGGCCTGCACGGTGGCAGAACGTTTTCCTCACGCGAATCGAGAGTTCCGTTCGCGTCAAGAAAATGGTCTTCGATACTGATGTTGAAGGCAAATTCCGGCGCAAAACCCGAATTCGCCCTGGCTCGGTAGTGTCGCTGCGGCGTTTTAGACGGTTGTTCGCGGCCGTGCAATCAAGCGCCTCGATAAAACTTCGTAATCCATTGATAAATCAATGTTTTTTAGTTTTACGTCGGTCCCCCGGCGCGAACGGCCGCCTGCCCTATGATTTGTCCGCAACGACCGCCGAAATTATGACGAAGGCCTGCGCCAGCGGCCAGTCGTCGGTGATGGTAAGGTCGATCCGGGCCTCGAACCCCTCCGGCGTCAGCTTCTCGAGCCGGGCCAGCGCCCCGCCGGTCAGCTTCATGGTGGGACGGCCGCCCGGCAGGTTCACCACCCCCATATCCCGCCACCAGACGCCCTGGCGGATGCCGGTGCCGAGCGCCTTGGAACAGGCCTCCTTGGCCGCGAACCTTTTGGCATAGGTCGCGACCAGCATCTTCTCGTTGTTGGCGCGGCGCGCGGCCTTGGCGCGCTCGGCATCGGTGAAGATGCGGTCGAGGAAGCGCTCACCATGGCGTTCGATCACCTTGGCAACCCGCGTGATGTCGATCAGGTCGGAGCCGATGCCGATGATCATGCCGGAGCCACGCTGCGCTGGCGCCCGCGGTCCATCGCTGCCCGCATACTGCGGACGGTTTCGCCGAGGCCGACGAACAGCGCCTCCCCCATCATGAAGTAGCCGATGTTGAGTTCGGCGATCTCGGGCAGAGCGGCGATCGTCTCGGCCGTGTCGTAGTCGAGGCCGTGGCCGGCATGAACCTCAAGCCCGGCGGCGCGCGCCAGCTTCGCGCCCGCGACAATGCGCTGCCATTCCGCCTCGGCCTTGGCGGCATGGCCATCCACCACCGCGTCGCACCAGCCGCCGGTATGGATTTCGATCACCGGCGCCCGGAGGCGCGCGGCCATCTCGATCTGGGCGGGATCGGCGGCGATGAACAGCGACACCCGGATGCCGGCATCGTTCAGGCGCGCGATGAACGGCGCCAGCGCATTGTGCTGGCCGACCACATCAAGCCCGCCTTCGGTGGTGAGTTCTTCGCGACGCTCGGGAACCAGGCAGACCGCGTGCGGCCTGGTCGCCAGCGAAATCCGCAGCATGTCCTCGGTCGCCGCCATCTCGAAATTCAGGGGTTTTGAGATTTCGGCCTTGAGGCGCGCCATGTCGGTGTCGCGGATATGGCGGCGGTCTTCGCGCAGATGCGCGGTGATGCCGTCGGCCCCCGCCTCGATCGCGGTCAGCGCGGCGCGCACCGGATCGGGCCGCGCGCCGCCCCGTGCGTTACGCAAGGTAGCGACGTGATCGACATTGACCCCGAGGCGCAGCGGAAGAGCTTTCGGCATTTCACTCTCTTGGAATCCTGTGGGCGAAGTTACCCATTAACACGCTCGACCCGTGCGACGACGGCCTTGGCGCGCAACTGGGCGATGATAGCGCTGAGATGCTTCAGGTCATAGACCTCGAGATCGATGGTCAGCTCGGTGAAATCGGGGGAGCGGCGCGACATGCTGATATTGTCGATATTGCCGTCATGCTCGGCGATCACGGTGGCGACCTGGGCAAGGCTGCCGGGCTCGTTGACGTTGTGCACGAGAATCCGCGCCGGAAAACGTTGCGGCATGGTCTCGTCGACGTCCCAGCGCACGTCGAGCCAGCGCTCCGGCTCTTCCTCGAAATCCTTCAGCGCCGGCGACTGGATCGGATAGATCGTGATCCCCTCACCCGGTGAAACGATGCCGACAATGCGGTCGCCCGGCACCGCGCCGCCGTTCGGGGCGAACTTGACCGGCAGGTCGGAATTGAGGCCACGCACCGGGATCACCGACGCGCTGCGCGCCGGATGCGGCGGCGATTTCAGCTTCAGCTTGTCCGCGAGGCTTCTCTTGGCCCCGTAACGCACCATCCGCTCTTCCTTGTAGTCCGGATACATCGCCCGCGCGACGTCGGACGCCTTCAGTTCGCCGCGCCCGACGGAGGCCATCACGTCTTCGATCGAGGCGCGCGCCAGCCGGGGCAGCGCGCCCTTCAGCTTGTCATCGGCGTATTCGATCTTGGCGCGGGCAAACAGGCGGTCGACGATACGGCGGCCAAGTCCGGCATATTGATCGCGCACGGCGGTCCGGGTGGCGCGGCGGATCGCCGCCCGCGCCTTGCCGGTGACCGCGAGCGACTCCCAGGCCGACGGCGGCGCCGCCTGCGCCTGCGAGGTCAGGACCTCGACCTCGTCGCCGTTCTGCAGTTCCGACGACAATGGCGCGAATTTGCCGTTGATCTTGCAGCCGACCGCGCTGTTGCCGACGTCGGTATGCACCGCATAGGCGAAGTCGATCACGTTGGCCTGACGCGGCAGCGCGATCAGCTTGCCCTTCGGGGTGAAGCAGAACACCTGGTCGTGGAACAGTTCGAGCTTGGTGTGCTCCAGGAACTCTTCCGGATTGGCGCTTTCGGACAGGATGCCGACGGTGTGACGGAGCCAAGCAAAGGCGTTGGACTCGTGCTTGAGCCGCTCGGTCGGCGAGCCCTCCCCCTCCTTGTAGAACGCATGCGCAGCGATGCCGAATTCGGCGATCTGGTTCATCTCCTCGGTGCGGATCTGCAATTCGACGCGCTGCTGGCCGGGACCGATCACGGTGGTGTGGAGCGAACGATAGTCGTTCTGCTTCGGCGTCGAGATGTAGTCCTTGAAGCGCCCCGGCACCACCGGCCAGGTGGTATGGACGACGCCGAGCGCGCGATAGCAGGATTCGACGTCACCCATCACGACGCGGAAACCGTAGATGTCGGACAATTGTTCGAAGCCGACCGACTTGCGCTCCATCTTGGTCCAGATCGAAAATGGCTGCTTGCGGCGGCCATAGACCCGCGCGGTGATGCCGTTCTTCTGCAAATTCTTCGACAGCTGGCTTTCGATCTCGCCGATCAGATTGCGGTTGCGCTCGGCCAGTGCGTCGAGCCGCTGCATCACCACCGCATAGGCTTCGGGATCGAGCGTGTGGAACGACAGGTCCTCGAGCTCTTCGCGCATTTCCTGCATGCCCATGCGGCCGGCGAGCGGCGCATAGATGTCGAGCGTCTCCTCGGCGATCCTGCGACGCGAGGCGTGCGGCACGAATTCCAGGGTCCGCATGTTGTGCAGGCGGTCGGCGAGCTTGATGAGCAGCACGCGGACATCGTCGGCGATCGCCAGCAGCAGCTTGCGCAGGTTCTCGGCCTGCTTGGCCTCGCGCGAAACCAGTTCCAGCCGCTTCAGTTTGGTGAGGCCCTCCACCAGCGCGCCGATCTCGTGGCCGAACACGTTGTCGATCTCGGCGCGCGTCGCCTCGGTGTCCTCGATGGTGTCGTGCAGCAGCGCTGCGACGATGGTGGCATCATCGAGCTTGAGGCCGGTGAGGATCGCCGCGACCTCGAGCGGATGCGAGAAATAAGGATCGCCCGATGCGCGGGTCTGGGTGCCGTGCGCCTTCATGGCGTAGACATAGGCGCGATTGAGCAGGTCTTCGTCAGTGTCCGGATTGTACGAGCGGACACGCTCGACCAGATCGTATTGCCGCATCATGCGCGAGCGGGGGGATTTGGGCCGCTCCACCGCGGGCAAGGCCGGCGCCACCGCGACCGAATCGGTCGCAGCCTGCATTTGCCGGGATATGCGGCGCCAGAACGCCATCGATTTACTGCCTCATCCGCGCGCCGAACTCGGCCCGCTGCAAGAATGCCTCAAGAACACTAATGCGATTTCGAGCGAAGCTGCACCCCGTTAGGGGTCCGCGAACGATCAATTTCGCATGGCTTGGGACGATTGTGATGCCGAACCCGGCCAAGCTGCCGCCAACCCGGTTCAGGCGATCTCGCACCCATCCGCCAAGCACGCATCGTACCTGAAAAAATGTCAACAAAAGCAAAGGCCCGGACGAATGTCCGGGCCTTTGTCAGATCAGGGTGTTCGGGACGTCCCGTTGCCGGGTCTATTCGTCCTCTTCGGGCTGCTCTTCCGGCGGCGCCAGGCCCTCGAGGCCCTTCAGGAGCTCTTCTTCGGTCATGCGCTCGACCGCAACCTCGGTGTCGTCGGCATCGACGCTGGCGCCGGCCGAGCCGATCAAAGGCACGGTATCGGGCTCAGGCTCATCGACTTCGACGAATTTCTGCAGGGAATGAACCAGTTCCTCGCGCAGATCTTCCGGGGAGATCGAGGAGTCGGCGATTTCTCGCAGCGAAACGACCGGATTCTTGTCGTTATCGCGATCAACTGTGAGTTGTGATCCGGAGGAGATCATACGGGCGCGATGTGCTGCCAGCAGGACCAGGTCGAACCGGTTGTCGACCTTATCAATGCAATCTTCCACGGTGACGCGCGCCATAGACTGTCGCTCCGTTAAATGGGGCCCAATATGTCGGTTATGGGGGCTAGTTATAGGGGCGGATGGCATTTCGCAAGACTAAATTTGTGATTTGCCTTCTTAATGGGCTCTGGTAACCCAATTCCCGGGGCCAGAAGGCCGGAGCGTCCGAAGACGGCGGGACACCGTTCGGGACAAGTATTCTCTCCTTACAACGTCAAAAGACTAGGTATTTCGCCCTCGCCTCACCATAATTGCAGTGGTGATTGTCGTGGGGAAAGATTCACCGAACTTTAGGCAGCTGAACTGGAAAGTGCGCGCGGTCGATTCCCGCTGCGCTAAAAACGTTAACAACAACGCGAGAACCCTTTGATGTCACCCGCTTCCAACAAGATCGCGCTCTTCATCGATGGCGCCAATCTCTATGCAACCGCAAAGACACTCGGCTTCGACATCGACTACAAGCGTCTTCTCAAGGAATTCCAGAGTCGCGGTACGCTGGTGCGGGCGTTCTACTACACGGCGATCATCGAAGATCAGGAATATTCATCGATCCGTCCTTTGATCGACTGGCTCGACTATAACGGCTACACCGTCGTCACCAAGGCGACCAAGGAATTCATAGACGCCAGCGGCCGCCGCAAGGTGAAGGGCAATATGGACATCGAGCTCGCCGTCGATGCCATGGAGCTCGCCGAGCACGTCGACCAGATCGTGCTGTTCTCCGGCGACGGCGATTTTCGCTCCCTGGTTGAAGCGGTGCAGCGGCGCGGCGTTCGCGTCACGGTGGTGTCGACGATTTCGAGCCAGCCGCCGATGATCGCCGACGAATTGCGCCGCCAGGCCGACGTCTTCACCGATCTGGTCGAGCTGCAATCCAAGCTCGGCCGCGATCCCTCGGAGCGCCCCGCTCCGCGCGAGCCGCGTCATCACGCACCGCAATTCCTGCAGCGCGCCACCACCATGGCGCCGCGGGCCGCCGGCGACGACGATTTCGAAGATTGAGAATGATCCGCTGCACTGCTAGAGCCCGGTTCTGGAATCAGAACCGGGCTTTGGCTTTTGTCGTGACGCGCTTTCCTCACACCAACCGGTATTCGCTGCGCTCGAAAACGCTATGGTCGTAGATGGCTAGCGTCGCCGCCCTTCCCGCAACCGAACCCGACCGCAACTGCCCGCTCTGCCCGCGGCTCGCCGAATTTCGTGGGCAGGCGCGCCTGCGCGAGCCGGGCTGGCACAATGCACCCGTGGCCTCGTTCGGCGATCCGAAGGCCCGGCTATTGATCGTGGGGCTGGCACCGGGCCTGCAGGGCGCCAATCGCACCGGACGCCCCTTCACCGGCGACTACGCCGGCGACCTGCTCTATGCGACCTTGCTGGAATATGGCTTTGCCAAAGGCAGCTATCAGGCACGGCCCGACGACGGGTTGCGGCTGGCCGACTGCCGGATCAGCAACGCGGTGCGCTGCGTGCCGCCGCAGAACAAGCCGCTGCCGGTCGAGATCAACACCTGCCGGCAATTCCTGATCACGACCATCGCCGGCATGCCAAAACTTCGCGCCATCGTGGCGCTCGGGCGCATCGCCCATGAATCGACGGTGAAAGCGCTGGGGCTGCGAAACGCCGCGGTGCCATTTGCGCACGGCGCCGTGCATACGGCCGGCGCGCTCAGGCTCTACGACAGCTATCACTGCTCCCGCTACAACACCAATACGCGCGTGCTGACGCCGGAAATGTTTCGCAATGTGTTTGCGAAAGTAAGGGCGGATCTGGATTCGTAGGGTGGGCAAAGGCGCGCTTGCGCCGTGCCTACCATCTTCATCGAAACGAGCATGGTGGGCACGCTTCGCTTTGCCCACCCCTACAAGATCAAACCCGGTTTTCCTTCAGCCACGCCAGCACGTCGCCGGCATTCCGGTCCGGCGGAAACACCGGATAGAACACGTGGCTGATGCGCCCGCCATCGATGATCAGCGCCAGCCGCTTGATCAGCGTCAGCCCCGCCACCTCCATGGTCGGTAATTTCAAAGCGCGGGTCAGCGCCAGCTTCTCATCCGACAGCACCGGGAACGGCAGATGCAGCCGCGACGCCATTTCGGTCTGGTAGATGTTGCTTTGCGTCGACAGGCCGAAGACGTGCCTGGCGCCGGCGGCCTTCAGATCGGCGAACAGATCGCGGAACGAGCAGGTCTGCGGCGTGCAGCCGCGCGCGCCCGGGATCATGTCCCAATCATCGACCAGGCTGATCTTGCCGGGCTCGCCGGTGCGGGGATAGGCGAATACGACGACCCTGCCCGGCAACGCCGATAGCGTGACCGAATTGTCGTCGGTCGCCATCAGGCTGAGCGGCGGGATCGCCAGGCCTACCAGATGGGCAGCTGCGCCATCATCCGACGGCGCCGGGATCTTGCTCCAATCGACTTCGAGAAGGTTTTTTTGATTCATTGTTGCAACTCTCCATCGTCCTCATTGCGAGCGAAGCGAAGCAATCCATGGTACCGCAAGGAAGATGGATTGCTTCGTCGCAAGTGCTCCTCGCAATGACGGAAAGACATTAGGGAGCCGCTAACCCCGCGCCCGCAGCAGGCGGCCCTTCTCCCGGCCCCAGTCGCGTTTCTTCTCGCTCTCGCGCTTGTCGTGCAGCTTCTTGCCCTTGGCCACCGCCAGCAGCAGCTTGGCGCGGCCGCGCTCGTTGAAATAGAGTTTTAGCGGAATCAGCGTCATGCCGTCGCGATCGACCGCGCCCATCAGCTTGTTGATTTGCTTGCGGTGCAGCAGCAGTTTGCGCGGCCGCTTGGGCTCGTGGTTGAAGCGATTGGCCTGCAGATATTCGGGGATATTGGCGTTGATCAGCCAGATCTCGCCGTCCTTGGTGTCCGCATAGGACTCCGCAATGGTGGTCTTGCCGTTGCGAATTGATTTCACCTCGGTGCCGGTCAGCGCGATGCCGGTCTCGATGGTGTCCTCGATCGCATAGTTGAACCGGGCCTTGCGGTTCTCGGCGACGACCTTGATGGGGCGCTCGTTCTTCTCGGCCACGTTAGCTCTTCTTGAGGAGATCGCGGATCTCGGTCAGCAGCTCTTCCTGGCGCGTCGGCTTCGGCGGTGCCGCGGGCGCGGCTTCATCCTTGCGCTTCAGCGTGTTCATGGCGCGAATGACGATGAACAGCACGAAGGCGATGATGACGAAATTCAGTGTCAGGGTCAGGAAGCTGCCCCAGGCCAGCACGGCGCCCTGCTTCTTGGCATCGGCCAGATTGGTCGCCGTCACCGACTTCGACAATCCGGTGAAATAATTGGAGAAGTCGAGACCGCCGGTGATCGCACCGATGATAGGCATGATGACGTCGCCGACCAGCGAGGTCACGATGGCGCCGAAGGCCGCACCGATGATGACGCCGACGGCGAGGTCGACGACATTGCCCTTCATCGCAAACTCGCGGAATTCCTTCAGCATAGTCGGTTTCCTTCGTGCATCAGGCGAAGTGAGAGGCCGGCTTCAGTTGATCAGGCCGGCATGGACCATGGCGTCGCGGATCACCTTGCCGGTTGGCGGCGTCACATTCATCAGCGGCAGACGCACTTCTTCTTCCAGCCGTCCCAACAGCTTGAGGCCATGCTTGGCGCCCGCGAGGCCCGGCTCCTTGAAGACGGCATCGTGCAGCGGCGTCAACCGGTCCTGGAGCTTCAGTCCGGTGGCGAAATCGCCCTTCAGGACGGCCGTCATCAGCTCGGCGCACAGTTTCGGCGCCACGTTGGCGACCACCGAAATGCAACCATGTCCGCCCGCCGCCATGTAGGCCAGCGCCGTCATGTCCTCACCGGACAGCTGGATAAAATCCGGTCCCATCGCATGGCGCTGCTGCGACACCCGCGCGAGATTGGCGGTGGCGTCCTTGACGCCGGCGATGTTCTTCAGTTCGAACAACCGGGTCATGGTCTCGACGGACATATCGACGACGGAGCGCGGCGGGATGTTGTAGATGATGATCGGGATGCCGATCGCGTCATTCACCGCCTTGAAGTGCTGATACATCCCTTCCTGGGTCGGCTTGTTGTAATAGGGCGTTACCACCAGCACGGCATCGGCGCCGGCCTTCTCGGCGTGGACAGCCAGATCGACGGCCTCGCGCGTGGAGTTCGAGCCCGCGCCGGCGATCACAGGCACGCGCCCCTTTGCCTCCTCGATACAGATCTCGACCACGCGGTGATGCTCGGCATGGCTCAGCGTCGGGCTTTCGCCTGTCGTGCCGACGGGAACGAGACCGTGCGAACCCTGCTCGATTTGCCAGCTGACGAGACCGCGGAACGCCGCCTCGTCGAGCGAACCGTTCTTGAATGGCGTGACCAAGGCGGTGAAGGATCCTTGGAATTTTGTCTTGGCTGCCATGGATTTCCTCCCAACGCGTTCGTGACGGCACGGCTAAAAATGACCAGCCAATTCATATCGGGTCTGGCGATCTGGCGAAAGGGCCGAAGGATATGACCACAGGCCTTTGTTTTTGACGCGTTTTCCGGCCGCAAGGCGCAAGCGTTCCCGGATCGAATCCGGAAGGCTCGAAAACGCGGTAGCCGCGATTTTGCCGTGGTGTTGGCGCAAACACCCCCGGCCGCGACGTTTTTAGCATTTTGTCCACATATTCAATCAAATAGACCTAAGGCTTGAGCGATTGAGTGATTCGCCGCCGCAGAGGAAATCCGTGACCCGCTCCGTCCGCGCAGCCGCATTGCGATCGACCGCACTGGCGACAGGGCTGGTGCTGGGGCTATCCGCAATGTCGGTGGATGCCTGGGCCCAGCCGAAGGTTCCACTGCCGAAGCCGCGTCCGATCGCCCGCAACGTGGTCCCCAAGACCTCACCTGCAAACCCGACGGCTGCAATCCCGACACAGCACTCTGCGCCCGCAACGACAGCTCCCGCCGCGCCACTTCCAGCACCGGTGCTGGCGCCTGCGACGCGCCAGCACGCCGCCGTGCCCGCGGCGCGTAAGCCCGCGACCGCTGCCGCGGTCGCCGCGACGTCGTCGACCTCGCAGTCCGACAAGGACGCCCTGGAGAACGTCATCGAGCTCGTTCGAAAGCGCAAACCGGGGGATGCGACGCAGGCGCAGGCCACGATTTCAGATCCGGTCGCCCGCAAGCTTGCGGAATGGGTGATCCTGCGCAGCGACGACAATGGCGCTTCGGTCGAGCGCTATCGCGCTTTCGTCTCGGCCAATCCAAGCTGGCCCTCGCAGACCTTCCTGCGCCGGCGCATCGAGGCCGCGCTGTGGGACGACCGCCGCGACGACGCCACCGTCTGGTCGTGGTTCGAAAACGAATCGCCGATCTCGGCCAAGGGCAAGTTCGCGCTGGCGCGGGTGATGATCGGACGCGGCGATCGCGCCAACGCCGAACGCCTGGTCCGCGATGCCTGGCGGCACGACGGCATGACCGAGGACACCGAAAACGCCGCACTCGACCTGTTCGGCGCCTTGCTGACGGCCGGCGATCACAAGGCGCGGATGGATTTTCTGCTCTATGGCACCGAGCAGGAAGCCGGCGGCCTGCGCGCCGCGAAGCGGCTGGGTGCGGGCCACATGGCCTTGGCCAAGGCGCGCATCGCCGCCAACAAGAAGGCCTCCAACAGCAAGTCGCTGCTCGATGCGGTGCCGCGCGAGCTGCACGGCGATCCCGGCTATCTGTTCAGCAAGATCCAGCTGCAGCGCCGCGATGAGAAATTCAATGAGGCCGCCCAGTTGATGCTGAGCGCGCCGAAGGATCCGGGCCGCCTGCACAATCTCAACGAATGGTGGATCGAGCGGCGGCTCCTGGCGCGCAAGATGATGGACGTCGGCGAACATCGCAACGCCTATCTGATCGCGCGGGACGCCGCCCTGCCCTCACGCGACATCTACAAGACCGAGCAGGAATTCACCGCCGGCTGGATTGCGCTGCGCTTCCTCAAAGACCCTGCGGTAGCCGCCCAGCATTTCGCGCGGATCGGCGTCGGCAGCGTGAACCCGACCGCGCTGGCCCGCGCCGGCTATTGGCAAGGCCGCGCGGCGGAAGCTGCCGGCCGCGCCCAGGAGGCCCGCGCCGCCTACACAAGGGCTGCCGAACAGTCGACCAGCTATTACGGCCAGCTGGCGCGCGCCAAACTTGGATTGCCGCAGATCGAACTGAACGGCGTCCCCCGCGGGCGCGGCGCCGAGCGGCTCGAGATCGTGCGCGCGGTACAATTGCTTTACGAGCTTCAGGAGCGCGAGCTCGCCATCCCGATTTTCGGCGACATGGGCGAGAATGGCGATCCTGACGCGCTGGCCGGGCTCGGCGAACTGACCGCGCGCTACACCGATGCCCGGGGCATGCTGTTGCTCGGCAAGGCCGCCCTCAATCGCGGACTGCCGTTCGACCACTACGCCTATCCCGTCAACGGCATCCCGCCGTTCAAGTCGATCGGGCCGGAGGTCGAGCAGAGCATCGTCTATGCCATCTGCCGGCAGGAAAGCGCCTTCAACCAGGCCGTGGTCTCCCCGGCGCAGGCCTACGGACTGATGCAGGTAACGCCGGATGCCGGGCGCTATGTCGCCAAGCGTGCCGGCGTCAGCTTCGACCTCAACCGGATGAAGACCGATCCGGTCTACAACGCCGCAATGGGCGCCGCCGAGCTCGGCGGCTTGCTCGAGGACTATCGCGGCTCCTACATCCTGACCTTCGCGGCCTACAATGCCGGCCGCGGCAGCGTCAAAAAATGGATCGAGCGCTATGGCGATCCGCGCGATCCCAAGGTCGACGCGGTCGACTGGGTCGAGCAGATACCGTTCTCCGAAACGCGAAACTACGTGCAGCGGATCATGGAGAACCTGCAGGTCTACCGCGCGCGGTTCGGCGGCGGGACCAGGCTTCAGATCGAAGCCGATTTGCGGCGCGGCTCCAGCGTCGAGTAGCGCCGTCGCACGAGCGTGGCCCCGGGGCGGTCTTGCCTACTGCTGCCCGCTCCGAATCCTCCGTTTCGCAACTTTCGGTTTGCTCGTTTGGGCAAAGTAGGGATTGCGGTCGCAAAAGGCGTAGCGGCCCGACGCGGTGTCCAGACACTGCTGGTAGGTATCGAAACTGCAATCCCCGACCGAGCTAACGTAATTGGCGCCCTTGATGCAGAACGGATAGTCCCGTGCCTGGGCTGAAGCCGTCGTGATGCCGGTCGAAACGGCAGCAGAAAGCGCGACGGCGATCGAGAACAAACAACGCATCGTGTGTCACCTCTGAACGGTGGTCTTTCTTGAAGCCCGGGAAATGGCTTCCGGTAACATCCGACCGACCGGCACCCTACATCAGGCACCCGATCGCGCCACTCGATGCTCGCGTCAACTTGTCGTGGCGCGAGCAAACCTCGCGCAATGTCTTGCCGAACAAAGCAAAGCCCCCGGCAGTTTCCCGCCGGGGGCTCGCTTAGACGTTGATCAGACGAACTGGATTACCAGTTGCGCTGAGCGCGGAGCAGCATGCTGACGGTGTTCTGATCCTTCAGCTCGTAGGTAGCTGCCGGCTTCGCGATACCAGCCTGGGCTGCCGGCGTAACCGTTCCAGCGAACTTCTGGTCGAGATGGGTGTAGAGAACATCCGCCGAGAAGGTCAGGCCCTTCACAGGCGTCCAGCGGGTGATGACACCAATCTGGGCGACGTTGAAGTCCGGGTTGCAGTTGGTAATGCCCACGACGCCTGTCAGAGCGCCACCGGGGCCGCAGAGCAGAGCAGTTCCGCCGTTACCATACTTAAGCTGGGCGTAAGCTCCGTAGAGTGACGAACTCCAGTAGGGATCCCAGTTGTGGTTGAAGGCACCGCGCATACCCCAGGTCTGAACCTTGGAAATGCTGGTTCCCAAACCGAAGATCCCGTCAGCCACTGCTGCGAGGCCAACGCTCTGGTACGCGCCCGGCACGTTGGTGCCGCCGTACATCGCGAAGCCCTGCGGAGCAAGGTTCTGGAAGTTATAGCGGCTCGCACCGTCGGTATAGACCGCCTGGACGTTGATCGTGTCGCCAGGACCGGTCGGGATGTTCTTGATCTGCAAGGCACCCTGGACAGCCCAGCCCCACGTGTCGCTGGGATGACCGGTGGGTTCAGTGCCACCGTAGTAAGCAGCATGAATGTTATGCCCCACTGCCGACAACTGGACCATACCCCAAGCCTGGTCGGCCTTGAGCACGCCGATGATGTCCGGAACCCTTGAACCGCCAATGTCGTTGGCGCCGTAGCCGCCACCAATGAAGGTCGCGGGGGCGACGAGGCCTGCGCTCGTGTTAAGCACAGAAGCCTGCGAGTAGGCAGTCTGATCCTGGAGCGACACGGTGCCCGAGATGCCGTTGCCGAACTGAGCGGTGTAGGTGAACTGGTTCACACCAGTGACCATGCCGCTGCCGCCGACGAGACCGTCGAAGTTGTTGCCCGGGTAGTTGTTCCAGGGAGCGTCGAACTGCGAGATCGTCTTACCCATCGTGAACCCAGCGAACTGGATGAACGCATGGTAGACGCCGAGCGAACCGCCCGAGAGACCGCCGTCAGACGGGTTGCCAACGCCACCGAAGCCGCCGGCCTGGGCAGCACCAGAGTAGAACGTGCCGCCGACGCCGTTACCGGCGTACTGACCCGACGTCCAGGAGAACGTCGCATCGAAGTAGGTGCGGACGACGCCGTATTCGGTCGCGGTACGCGTATCAATGTTCAGGTCCTGGCGGGAACGAGCGGTATAATAGTTCGACAGGCGATTTTGAGCGCCCGCCTGTGTCGCGTAAGCACCGGCGAAGGGGCCGGGGCTGTTGAGCGCCACTTCAACGCGCAGATAACCACCCAGCTTGATGCAGGTGTCCGTGCCGGGGATGTAATAGAAACCAGCACCGTACAGGGAGCAGATCCTCACGTACTCGACCGCTTTGGCCTTGACGGGAAGATCGGCAGCCTGTGCTCCACTCATGGCGATCAGACCCGCCGCTGAGCCGAGGATAAGGCTCTTAACCATCTTCATGATAACCTCCAAGTTGCTCTGTAGGGAAGGTTCCGGATCCGCCGGGTGCAAACACCCTAAGGTTGGTTCCCTTAATCCCTGAAACCCGCTTAGTCGCTTCGCGCCTTCGGACACTCCCGCATGAACGCGAGGGACTTAAGCGAACCACCTAACGGGACGACCTCGGGATGCCCCCCTCCGTCGCGTGATCACAATTACCGAGGACTTCTGCACACGCAACAAAGGAACCGCTTCCAGACGCATGACTCAGCGCCTTTTCCAGAGGGTGTTGCACAAATAACACGCGGACGTGATCGGACTTTCTCCGTAACTAATTGTTTCAAATAGACATTTTTTAAAAGTTCCATTTGCCTCCTGAATTGTTGCTGGCGGCCGGCCGGGGGGCGGTTTTCCCTCCTCGGGCATGTCGCAGCGTCGAATCGAGCACCCGAAATCACCGAATCCCCGTCAGACCGTCACACCCGTGGTGAAACGAGGATCGGCGAAACGACCGCCGTAATGCCCGTTCGCCGCCATATATCCATCGCAGCCATATAAAGGCTCAGGGGCCGCGGGTGTCGCATTACCGGAACGGGTGCGGCCACGAACAGCTCCCGCCCCAGGATTGCAAAAGTCCCTATTACCTGGCGGCCGAAACGCGCCTTTACCTTTGCGGGCAACCCGCCTCATCCGAATCCGCGGTGGGTGGCGCCGAATCGCTGACAGCGTGTCGCCTGAATCAACGGATCCCGCATTTTGAAGACGTCAAAGCCAGGGCGCGCGCGAAATGATCCCAAAGCCGGCTTTATTGAACGGACGCCGGCTGACCGCCTGGCCGCATGGGAGCTGCCGAAGCCCTCAAGGAAGCCTCTCAAACCGGCGCCGCTAGATGCGAATTGGCGTACCAGCCGTGCCGGGAGGCGGCAGCGTCGCTAAATGGCCCCGGCGTAACCTGAATCTGCCGCTTGCGGCCCGCCCCCGCGTCGGGCATATCCGCCCTTACGGAGCTGTGGCCGAGTGGCTGAAGGCGGCGGTTTGCTAAACCGTTATAGGGTTGTAAAGCCCTATCGAGGGTTCGAATCCCTCCGGCTCCGCCACCCTTCGCCCTGACGGGCTTCGGGTGGCAGGCCACCCGCCTTCGCTTACGCTTCGGCGCGGCGTGCCGCGGTGAAGCCCAAGCGAAGGCGGGTGCCGCCCCATAGCTGCGAAACGGCAACGGCAGGCTGGTTCGAACGTTCTCCCCTCGCCGCCTTGCTCTTGCTTCGACAACACACTTGCATCCGTAAAAAACGATCATGCGCCAGTCTTAGACCGGCACTGATTGACGGATATCATCACCCCGGATGAACGCGAACAACGAGCCTCGCAAATCCGCCCTCTATCTGCTGCTGCCTGCCATCCAGATATTGGGGACGATCACTTTCATCTGGCAGGCAATGCCTGAGTTCAGGCAGGTCGCAATCAATCCCGGCGAGCAGCTGCCGCGTGACGGCTGGTCCGATCTCATCTCCTTCAGCCTTCTATGCGTGATGCAAATCGCGTTCTGGTGCCGTGATGCGCCGCGTTCCGATTCCGTTTCGGCGTTCGAACCTGATTCTCAATCACGTTCTTCCTGTTTCTGGGTAAGCTCAGTTTCATCTTCGGCGGCGCGCTGTTCGGCATCGCCGTCTTCAGGCACCTCCCCGAGCTTGATCGCGGCATCGACATTCTGCTCGCCGTCAGGCGCGGCGTGATTTTGGCGGGATGTCTGTTCGCGCTGTTTTGCGCCAGCCTCGAAGTGGAGCGGCTCGGGCAGGCCTTTGAGCCGCATCGCAACTGAGCCGGCAATCGCACGTCGCCGGAAACCGCCAACGAAAAAACCCGCCGGATGAGATCTCCGGCAGGCTCAAGTCAGGGTTAGCAACACGATGCGAAAACAACGCTGCGAATAATCATCGCGTCTGCGCCTCGGTCCGGGGGATAGCCAGCCTTATATCTTGTTCCGGGCGCAAAACTTTACAGGAATGGCTCAAGCGGCTGAAAGTGCTGCTTCGGCTCACCAGGATGCTGCAATCTTTCTTCCCTATGTCCGGGAACAAGTGGCAATTCTTGGCGTTATCCCGCGTCTGATAGACACGGACATAGGACCCCTAAACGGCTTCAGCGCGCTTCCCCCCGTGCGCTGAGGCCGTTCTTTTTTGAGGCTTCGCCGCGGCAGCAACCAGCGTCGTCGTCAGCTCGCCGCCTTGACGACCTCGATCCCGCCCGGCCCGCGGACGTCTCATAGGTTAAACAGTTGCGGATTGCTCGTGACGTATTCAGCCCAAAGCTCGCGCATCATCCGCCTTACGTCCTCAGCCCTGAAGCCGCTTCCATTCGGATGTCTGTTTGCGAGTTGACCTGAGCGTTCGATTCCCGAAAAGGGATCGCCCGGATATGGCGTGAAGGCTGCGTCGGTCGGCTTATGCACGATGCCTTGCGGAGTGATATTGAACTGGTCGCGCCTGACTAAAGTGCTCTCCATTGTCGACGTCCTGCGGCCAACAGGTCAAAGGCCTGAACGATACCTTGCAGGGAAAAGCGGGGAAGCGAGGATAAGTTCCTGGCGTTCGGATCAGTCGAAAGCCGCACGCTGGGTGCTGCCATCCCATCGGTTGATAACGAACGCAAACGAGTGCGAGTACCAATCGTTCCGCGGCCACTGATTTTGAATGAGCCGCCGCAAATCAAAAAACGCCGGGCAAAGAAAACCCTGCCGATCACAGGGTCTAACCTGCCCAATTGCCACTTGTTCCTGGTCTAGTGAGCAAGCCGCGGCACGGCGACCGCCCCGCCACGTCGTGTGCGGCGGGCTGTCGGCTTCCTCTGGCCCGCTGGAACATTTGATCTTCTGTTCTGTTCTCCAAGAACTGTTTAAACACTGGAGGATGAAATGAAGACTCTCGTCACTGCCGCTCTTTTGAGTGTTGCCGTAATTAGCACCCCGGCTTATGCCCAGACCGCTCAGCCTGCTGATCGCGCTGCCCCGGCCGCGACCACCAGCCCGGCGGCTTCCAACACCAAGATGATGCTCAAGGGAAACTGGCGCGCGTCGAAGCTCATGGGCCTCGACGTCTACAATGAAGCCAATGAAAAGTTGGGTGATGTCAACGAAATCATCCTGGACAAAAACGGCAAGGTTAGTGCTGTCGTTATCGGCGTCGGCGGCTTCCTGGGAATGGGCGAGCACGACATCGCCGTTTCCATGGACAAGTTGAAGTTCATGGAAGAGCCCGCCCGGACCGCCTCAACCGCTCCGGCGACGACGCGTGATAGCACTACCGGTGCAGCCACAGCCCCGGCGAACACGACAACGTCGACGGCCCCCGCGCGCACGGCCGGCGCCAATGATTGGGTACCCGATCATGCCGTGATGAGCGGCACCAAGGAGCAGCTCAAGGCGATGCCGCAGTTCAAATATTCGGATTACAACTAGGCTCGAAATTGAGGGGGCCCATCCTGGGGCCCCCTTTTTCTTAACGATGATCACAGCCGGGGGACACTGGCGAAGGCGATGCGGAGCTTCTGCGCCCGCTTGTACTGATCGGTCGCCGCACGCGTGCGGCTGGAGAACTGGATTTCCTTCTGCCGCACGTCGGCTTCGCCCAGATTGCGCGGCAACTTGCCGTGTCCACAGATCGATCCGGAAGGCCAGCGTGTCCAGCCGCGGCCGACTGTCGAGAATCCACTGCAGCGGCGTGTTGGAAACGAGCCCACCGTCCCAATAAAATTCGCCGTCGATCGCGGTGGCCGGGAAGCCGGGCGGCAGCGAACCGCTGGCGATGATGTGCGCGGGACCGATACGATGGGTCGTGGTGCCGAAATAGGCGAAATTCGCGGTCTTGACGTTCACCGCGCCGACGCTGAAGCGCATGGCGCCGGCGTTGAGCCGGTCGAAGTCCACCAGGCGCTCGAGCGTCGCCTTCAGCGGAGCGACGTCATAAAAACTGAGTTGGTCGGCATCTGGTGACGGCCAGAACACCGGCGAGAGCGGACGGGGCGTGAAGAAATGTGGCGCGCCGAACATCATGATGCCGAGCGCCCGCGTTTGATTGACCAGGCGATGGGTGAAATCGTCTTTGATGTCGACCGATTTGAGATAAGGCACGCCCAGCGGCGGCGTGCTCACGGCCTCCCAGAACTCCCGCAGCCTTTCGACGCGCTTCTCTGGCGGATTGCCGGCAATCAACGCCGCATTCACCGCGCCAATCGAAATACCGGCAACCCAGTCCGGATGCAAATTGGCCTCAGCGAGCGCCTGGTAGACGCCGGCCTGATACGAGCCGAGTGCGCCGCCGCCCTGCAGCAACAGAACGGTTTGCTCAAAGCGCGAACGTTCGACCCGAAATTGTTTGGCTTCCGGACTCGGCTCGGTACCCATGATCGGACCTCCCCTGCAGTGGCAGGTCTGTGCTCCCTGCGCGATCGGGGCCCGCCTGCCCTCGGGTACCCTTGCACAAATGAGCCAGGCTGACTTGGTTAGGCTGACTTGGCTAGGCTGACTTGGCATCGCCATCTCGGACGAAAGCGACCAGCAAATCCCAGACGACGGCCAGCACGATCGGACCGACGAAAAGGCCGATGATGCCATTCGACAGAGTGCCTCCGATGACGCCGACAATGATCACCAGCATCGGCGTCTTCAGGCCGCGGGTGAATATGATCGGCCTGAGAACGTTATCGATCAGATTTACGGGCACGATATAGGCCGTGAAGATCAGCGCCGTAGCTGTCTCCTTTGTCATCCACGCCCAGATCACAACCGGAATTATGATCACGGTTGGGCCAATTTGAATGATCCCCAGGATGAGAACGCCGAATGCAATCAGGCTTGCGCCGGGCACCCCTACCGCCATGAGCCCGATACCCGCGAGCAGCGCCTGCAGGAGTGAAACGCCGATGACCCCCTGGGATACGTTCCGAATGGTTGCGCCGGCCAATTGCATGAATTCGCTGCCGCGTTGCGACACACGCCGATGCAAGAAGGTGGCAACGGCTTCCACCAGCATCGGACCCGGTGAAAGCAGAAATCCCGCTACGATTACCGAGGCCAGGAATTGAAGGATCGCGGCTCCAACGCTCCCGGCTGCAACAAGCAAGGTGCCCCCAACCGGCTTAAGATGGGGAGCGACTTTAGCAAGCGCTCCGGTCAGATTGGTCGATGCAAGCTCCCAAAACTGAAACACCGGCTCGCCGATCAAGGGCCACTTTTTTACGTTCTCGTCCGGTGCAGGAACGGATATCGCGCCGGAGTCGAGGCGCGCGTAAATCATGCGCGGAACTTCGACCAGATCCAGACCAAGCCAGGTTACAGGCCCAAATACGATCAGGAGAAGCAGGATCGTGATGAGTGCTGCCGCCAATTTCCGACGTCCACCGAGGACATTCGCCATCCAATCAAAAAACGGATACAGCGCTACGGCCAGCACGACGCTCCAGGCGATGGTCTCCAGGAACGGACGAACGATCGATAACGCCAAAAATAAAATGGCGCCCAAAAACGCCAGTCGAATTGCCAATCCAATGATTGTCGAATTGAGCCGTTCGAAATCGATTTTGTGATCTTCGTTCAAACGGACATCCCACGGAGTTTGCTGCATTCCTTGTGACAGCTTGCTAGAACTCATCCTTCATCGCAACGGGCTTTCGGTGGGTGTCCACCTGGTAGAATTTGGCCCAGCTATTGGCGAGCGAGAAGAGCTCCGCAGATATCAAAATGATCCGGATCATCGGCGGCTTGGCGTAACCTTATTGAGCTGCCATGGACCTGACCGCATACGCCGCTATTGCCACCAACACTGCCACTCCGGGAGTCTGTTGTCATCATTGCTCTGCAGTATCGGCGCTGACGCCCGCTCTGATGACGCGAGGTTCTACGTTCTCGCGGCATGCGATGCCCGAGTTTTACGTCATTTTTCGCCCTCTCCAATGAGAGGGCGCAGGGAAGACCGGGTGCGCGCTGCACCCGCGGTCTCGCGTGCGGTTTGCACAAAACAAAGTGCACACGAGCATACAGGGCAGCGGAGAACACCCGGCCTTCCCTGCGCAATGGCTTTACGGCTTATGCCGTGCTCTCCCCGGAGACGAGTTCTTGGTTGACTCCGTCACCACCGGTTCAGCTTGCGCTTAGCCGACGGCTTGACGCCAGCAACGGGCGCCAGGACCACACGGTTTTGCCGTACGCTTTTGTCGCGTTACGTCTTCGCGACATCAGCGTCCACCGCAACCCGTCCAACGTCCGTGACGACGGCCGACGCCCTCTGAGTGGGACGGGATGGCCAAACATATGCACCTGATTTTCATTCTGGTAAACAGAAATATTTTTTATTCTAGGGCTTGACACGATTTCTGAAAACCGGAACTGATTTGCCCGTCGGGCAACACAGAGGTATCCCGCACAGGGTGTCCGCGCGAAGATGCAGGCTTTTGGACCCGGAGCAGACATTGAGTTTCGCAGCCAACGTCGTAAACTTCGTCCGGATTGCAACGCCTTGAAACCCTGGAGGTAGATGCAATGACCCTCGACCAGTATGTGCGTGACCTGCGCGAGATTACTGCTCAGCATTCTGATCCAGTTGAAATCACGGACCTAGTCGTACCGCTCGCCAAGAAATTTGCGCAATCGCCGGAACTACGCCGCCCCGAATATCGTGAATGCGATGCCGAGCAAGGCTTCGGCGTTCACATGCTCCATGAAGAGCCCAATCACGATCTGGCCGTTTTCCTGGTATCGTGGCTGCCTAACCGCGGCACCACCCCGCACAACCACAAAACCTGGGCCGTGGTGGTCGGTATCGAAGGCCAGGAACAAGAGATCAACTACGACCGGCGCGATGACGGTGGTAAGCCCGGCTATGCCGACCTGAAACGCAGCGGTGAACAAGTGATGACCGTTGGTGACACTGCCTGTTGTTATCCTGAACACATACATAGCGTCCGGAACGTTGGAACAGGCATCTCGATGTCGCTGCACACTTACGGCCGGCACATCAACTACACTGGACGCTCCGAGTTTGATGTAGAGCGCAAACTCGAGAAGCCCTACGTGATCAGGGTCGCCGACGACGGGTACGCGCGGACGCAGGTCCTGACCAAACGAAGAATAAGTTAGAGTTCCGCTTCTGGCACGTTCGGACCCGGATTGCCGAGCCATAACCGAGCGGTAATGGGACCTGGAGTGCCAGCGTTACCGTCGCGGGCCAGGATGACCTGACCAACATGATTGCAGCGGCGAGCCAAAGCATCACGAGCGGAGTGTTGTCAGCCAACAACCGCGAGGAGCCTACTTGCCATCGTTCCAGATATCGGTCGTCATTTTCCAGTCATTTCCGACCTTTTCCCAGACTACAACATACTTCCCGCTCACTTCCTGTGGCGTCGGGCCCTTCGTCTTCAGGCTGAAATTCCCGATCTCGCGTGCCGCAGAGGGGCCGAGCGGCTTGACGTCCAGCACTGTGAGTTTCGGATCGCCAACTTGTTCGGCCATGCTTTTCCACATTGCCTCGATCGCCGCTCGTCCCTGCACCATCGCAGCACCGGGCGGAAGTGCGATGGCATCAGCGGTGTAGAATGATGCGATCCCGGCGAAATCCGCCTTGTTGAAGAATTCGATCCATTTGGCGTTTGTCGCCTCGATTTCCGCCTTCTGTGCCGACGCAGGTCCGATCAACGCCAGCACGAATGCAATCACCTGTGCCATCCTGCTCATGATCAGCTCCATTTGTTGAATGCAATTCCCCGGTCGGTTCGCGCATCTCGGTCTCCGCTCCGATACTGCGTGCATGCCGATCGGCAGCAATTTTACCGCACGGGCATGCCCCTGAGACGCGCCCTATTGGGTTACCCCTGGGCGACGCGGCCGCCCAGGACAGCGGCGGAAACGGAACGAAAGCCCGCGCCTCGCAGTGTCCACTCAATTCACAACATCATCCCCGTTAACCATACCTATATACGATGGTGTGAATTGACATCATCGAAAAAATTTTAATCGAGAGTCGCAAATCGAACCGACCGCCCCGTTTTCGCAGGGCACAGTGGTGCGGGGCTGGATTGAAGCTCATCAAAAAAAGCAGATCGAACACGGAGCGTGAGCTCTCGTGACGCAAGCGAGCGTCTCGGGAAAGGGCTTTCGCTTGAGAAAGGTGATTCCGCAGTGAGTGAAAGCGAAACGAAAGTTCTACCGAACGGGAAAGTTCTACCGAACGGAACGAATGTATTCGGGATGCCGATGTTGGAACTCCCGAAGATCGCGTTGCCTGGCGTGAGCTTCGAGTTGGCCGAGCAGGGTCTTGCCCGCGCGCGGGAAGGTTTCGAAAAGATGAAGGTCGCGTCAGATGCGATGACGGAAGCGCTGCGCGAGAGCTATTCGAGCAACGCCAGAAGCACCACCGACTACGGGCTCAAGGTGCTCGAAATCTCGAACGCCAATGCCGCCTCCGCGATCGATTTCTTCGTCAATCTGCTGGGCAGCAAGTCCGTTTCGGATGTCTTTACCTTGTCTGCGTCGCAGGCGCGCAAGACCTTCGACGCCGCATCCGGCCAGAACAAGGAATTGCTGGCCCTTGCCCAGAAGCTTGCGACGGAAACGGGTGAGCCGATCAGAGATCACTTCACCAAGATTCTTCACAAAGCCGGCTAAAAAAACGGCGCTCCATTCACATAGAGGATTCGTTCAGGAGGGATCCGGCCGGTTGGATTAAGCCCCGCAACGAGCATGCCCACCCCATGCTCGATCAAACAAAGGCACAGGTGCGCTATGCCCCCCCAGTCACCGCACCGACAAGAGGCGCAATCCAACCGGCCGGTGCTTTGCTGCAAAGACAGCAAGTACCATTTCAAGGGAGGGAAACATGGGTATGGTTATGGTGAAATGTCCGCAAAGCGGACGCGCGATCCCCACCGGCATCAAGATCGATCGCGAGAGCTTTAGACGCAGCGCGGTGTTCTTCTCGCGCACGCATTGCCCGATCTGCAGCACCTATCACGACTGGTTCGCGCGGGAAGCCTGGGTCCACGAGCCGAGCATCCGGACGCGGCGTCTCGGCGCGGGCTCCAGCGCCTGATCGTCGCTAGCGCAATGGGGGACACCATGGCGCGCATGGAAATCTCAACTGAAACGTCGACCTGGCTGCTGCAGGCCAGGGACTTTCTTGAAGAAGCGCGACGGCTAAAGCCGGGCCCCGCGCGCAACGAGCTGCGCCAGACAGCGAAGGTGCTGCGCGAGCTTGCGAAGCTCGAGGCGAAGAAAAAACGACGCAACGGGAAGAAACGACACAACGGCCAGTCGCAGCGCGGATAGATCGGCGGTCGCGCTCACACGACATCGCCCGATTCAATTTCCGGGATGCGCACACCAACGGGCGGAACTGCCGCACGTGATCGGGCCGTATTCGACGAAAAGATCTCCTCGACTTCGAGACGCATGGTGCCGTGGCATTCGCACGATGCCGCCGCGAGCCGCGATCGGTCGATCTCGATCCGGCCTCGTTGATCGGACCTGATCGCTCCGGAAGCGCGCAGTTTGCCCATCAAGAGCGTCACCGTCGTTCGTCGCACACCAAGGATTTGCGACAACGCCTGTTGGGTGAGCGGGAGCACGTCGTGGTCGATGCGGTCGCGAAACTGCAGCAGCCAGCGCGCCATGCGGGCTTCGACCGGGTGCAGCGCATTGCAGGCCGAGCCGAGTTGGAACTGTACCAGCATCGCCCTGACGTGATTCTGGACCTGGTGCCGGATCGCCGGAGACCGATTGAAAGCGGCGTGAAAGCGCGATGCAGGAATCCGCGAGGCGATGCCCGCCGCGCGAACGACCGCGGTAACAGCCGAAGGTGACGGCCCGAGCACTGAAAGAATGCCTATTGCTCCCTCGCGCCCGACTGCGGCGGTGGCAACCGTCTGTCCGTCCGCCATGTCGATCATCAGCGAGATGGCGCCGCTATGAGGGAAAAAGACATCCTCGATCGGGTCACCCGCTCGCGAAATGACCTCGTCCGGAGCGAGCGCGACCGTCTCCAGCACGGGCCCCAGCAGGTCGAGGTCCGACGGCGCCAGCGCTGCAAGAAGGCGGTTACCAGTTCCGCCCAGAGGCTTCACTGAAGGAAGCCCGCGATGAGACATTCGCGGCCTTCCTCATCTGGAGCGTCGCGAAACGGCGATCTTGCCAACAGATCAAACTCACCCTGGTACGCTGTTACTCTCGACAAAAAATTTGCTCCCAACAAAAAACTCTAACCGTCGGCCGCGATGTGGATTTCTGCTCGCAGCATCGCAAAGAGTTAGATGCAAATGCGACGGACGCAACAATAAAATGCGCATGCGTAGCACCGTAGTAATGCGGAACGCGTGGTTCCAATTCCGGCGCACGGCACACGATGGAAGCGGACGCGACCTATCGGTGCGCGAGCCCATTGCGATATCGGCAGGTAGCACTTTTGAGACATGACGGTGAACCCCGGGAATGTCCGTGAACGGAAGCCGTCGGCGGTCAGGCGCCCGAGCCGCGCAATGAGGTGAACGCTCGCGATCGGGGATATCTGCGGCAATATGGACGCCGCGCCCGTCTTGAGTGACAATGTCTCCTGTTGGCGAAGTGCCAGCGGTGGCCGTAGCCGCCTGATACGAAACACAAGAGCGGCATCAAGACGCCCCGCAATGGAAACTCCCCATGCTGATCCCCCTTGCCGACGTGCCGCGCTGGTATGCCGAGCGCAAACCGAAAGACACGATCGCGGTCAGCCATGGCGCTGAGACGCTGAGCTGGGAGCAGCTGGAGCGCAATGCCAACGCCCGCGCCCGCGCTTTTGCCGCCAAGGGGGTCAAGCCCGGCGATTTCGTCGCCATCGGCCTGCCCAACAGCAACGCGTTCTTCGAGACCACGTTTGCGGTATGGAAATGCGGCGCGACGCCGACCTCGCTGACCTGGCGGTTGCCGCGGGGCGAGGCCGCTGCGGTGCTGGAAATTCTCAAGCCTTCGCTTGTCGTCGGCGGTCAGCCGGACTGGAATGCGCCAAATGCCCTACCGATTGATTTCATGCCGGACGGCTTTTCCGGAGATCCGATCGACAACCCGGTGGCGCGCTACTGGAAGGCGATGACCTCTGGCGGCTCGACCGGCCGGCCGAAGGTGATCCTCGACCACCGGCCCGCCGTGATCGATACCGCAGGCCCCGCCGCGCTCGGCATGCCGCTCGGCGCTTCCCTGCTCAACCCCGGCCCACTCTATCACAACGCGCCCTTCATTGTTTCGCACACCGCGCTGTTCCATGGCGGGCGCGTCACCGGCCTCGTCAAGTTCGATGCCGAGGAAAGCTTGCGCCTGATCGAAGAGAGCCGGGTGCAGTGGGTCAATTTCGTGCCGACCATGATGCACCGGATCTGGGCGCTGCCGGGCGAGGTGCGGAGCCGCTACGATCTGTCGAGCCTGCAAATCGTGTTTCACATGGCGGCGCCGATGCCGCCATGGCTGAAGGAAAAATGGATCGAATGGCTCGGGCCCGAGCGCATCTATGAGCTCTATGGCGGCACCGAAGCGCAGGGCGCATGCATCATTTCGGGTGTCGAATGGCTCGAACACAGGGGATCGGTCGGCAAGATCGCCGAAACCTCCCGCCTGCGCATCATCGGCGAGGACGGCAACGAGGTCGCCACCGGCGAGACCGGTGAAATCTATTTCCTGCCCAATGACGGCGCCGGCAGCAGCTATCATTATCTCGGCGCCGAACCAAAGCGCCGCGCCGACGGCTGGGAATCGCTCGGCGATATCGGAAGGCTGGACGCCGACGGCTATCTGTATCTCGGCGACCGGCTCGCCGACATGATCCTGCGCGGCGGCGCCAACATCTACCCGGCCGAAATCGAGGCTGCGGTATCAGCGCATCCTAAAGTTCGCTCCTGCGTTGCGGTCGGCCTGCCCGATCCGGAATTCGGCCAGCGCGTGCACGCAATCCTGGAACTTGGGCCCGACACCGACGCGCAATCGGTCGCCGACGGCATGGGCGATTTCCTCTCCGACCTGCTCAGCCGCTACAAGCACCCGGAAAGTTTTGAAGTGGTCAATTTCGGCCTGCGCGATGATTCCGGCAAGGTCCGCCGCACCCTGCTGCGCGACGAACGCGCCGCCTGGCTGAAGGAGAATCGCGCGTTCCGGATATTGCCCGCGCGGGCGCGGGCCAAGGCGGAGTGAGGGCGGACTGAACAGCGCGACCGCCTGAAGTGTCAAGAAAGCCACCTCTCGTTTTTCGCGATGTTCTAAATCAAGACATCCTGAGGTAGGATGATCCGATTGACGTGCCGGTCGCCGGCCGCACCGCATGAGGATCTGCAATGTCTTTCCGCAGCGACAACAAGGCTTACGAAGCCTGGCTGGCCAGGCAGTGCCGCGTCGTCAAAAAAGACATCGCCCGCAAGCACGAGCGGATGAAAGAAAGCCCTTTTATCTTCCTGCGGGCGACCTATTTCCGCTGGGCCAGAAAAATCGGCGACTGGTGTCCGGAATTGATGGACGCGCCGCAAGTGCTTTCGATCGGCGACATGCACCTGGAGAATTTCGGCACCTGGCGCGACGCCGACGGACGCCTGGTCTGGGGCGTCAACGATTTCGACGAAGCAGCCGTGATGCCCTATGTGCTTGACTTGGTCCGGCTTGCCACCAGCATCTACCTTGCGCCACGGCTCGGGGTCCGCAATCAGGCCGCCGCCAAGGCGCTGTTGAAGGGATACCAGGCGGGTCTGGCCCGACCTCAGCCGGCATTGCTCGACGAAGGCGAAACCTGGCTGCGCCCCTATGCCGCCGACACCGAGAAAAAAGCAAAAAAATTCTGGAAAGAGGTTGCCGATTATCCAAAGGCGAGCCCGCCGCGCAAGGTTGCCAGGGCCCTGGTTGCGAGCCTGCCGAAGGGTGCAAAACGCATCCACCTCCGTTCGCGCGTCGCCGGCGGCGGCAGCCTCGGGCGGCCACGCTATGTGGCCGTCGCGTTCTGGCGTGGTGGACATGTCCTGCGCGAGGCGAAGGCGCTGGTACCATCGGCCTGGACCTGGGCCAATGACAGAAAATCCAAAGCGTCGCATTTCCGTGCCCTGGCGAATGGCGAATTCCGGGCACCGGATCCGTTTCTCAAAGTGAACGGTAAGTTCATTTTCCGGCGCATCGCCGCCGATTCCCGCAAGATCGAACTCGCCGACATTGGAGGCTCGAAGATCAAGGTCAATATTCTGGAGGCGATGGGATTCGACCTCGCGTCAATCCACGCGGCAGGCAAAGTGCCGGTCAAGACGCTGAAGGCCGACCTGGACAGACGCCCGCGCGGCTGGCTGAACGCCGCCGCAGCGGTGGCGGCCGACAAAGTCAAGCGCGATTATCGGGAATGGCGGAGCTGACGCGCGTTCCGTCGATGCACGGATCGCAAACCCGCGTTCGATCCGCGATCTCGATCCGCGGCCGTTTCGCTGATATAATCCAGCAAAGGCTGCCGCTGACAGGACCATGATCTATTCGGGTTGCGCGGCGTTGGTTAAGCGACGCGCAACCGTACGGGAGACCCTTCATGCCCTCTTTGACCGAATGGAAAGTGCCGCCGGCCAACCAGCCGCGCCCGGGCGATTACAGCTTTGATCTCGACCGCGCACTGGCCTCGGTGGTCGGGCTGCATTCGATTATCCCCGCCGACGCCTTCAGCGCGGAAACGCTCGGCACCGAGCGCGCCGGCAATGGCGTGCTGATCGACGACGGCCTGGTGCTGACCATCGGCTATCTCATCACCGAGGCCGAGACCGTGTGGCTGCATCTGGGCGACGGCCGCGTGATGCAGGGCCATCCGCTCGGCTTCGACTTCGAATCCGGCTTCGGCCTGGTGCAGGCGCTCGGGCGTCTCGACATCGAGCCGCTGCCGCTCGGCTCTTCCGCCATCACAAGGGTCGGCGACCGCGTCGTGCTCGGCGGCGCCGGCGGCCGCACGCGATCGGTTGCGAGCCAGATCGCGGCCAAGCAGGAATTCGCCGGCTATTGGGAATATCTGCTGGATGAAGCGCTCTTCACCCACCCCGCGCATCCAAACTGGGGCGGCACCGGGCTGATCTCTGGCCGGGGCGAGCTGATCGGCATCGGCTCGCTGCAGCTCGAACGCGAGCGCGAGGGCAAGGCCGAACACGTCAACATGATCGTGCCGATCGACCTGTTGAAGCCGGTGCTCGACGATCTGCGCAAGTTCGGCCGCGTCAACAAGCCGGCGCGGCCATGGCTCGGGATGTTTTCGACCGAGATCGACAACCGCATCGTGGTGGTCGGCGTCGCCGGCAAGGGTCCCGCGGCGCGCGCCGAAATCAAGACCGGCGACGTCATCCTCGCGATCAACGGCGACAAGATCACCAGCCAGACCGGCTTCTACCGAAAACTCTGGTCGCTGGGGCCTGCCGGCGTCGACGTGCCGCTCACGGTCTATCATGAGGGCGTCACTTTCGACGTGGTGCTGACCTCGGTCGAACGCGCCAAGCTGCTGAAGGCGCCAAGACTTCACTAAGAAGACTTCACTGAGCAAGACTGCACTAAGAAGGCTTCACTAAGAAGGCTTCACTAAGAAGACCGCACCGAGAACGCTGCGCTCGAACAAAAGCTCCAATAAGCAGGGAATGCGCGATGAGCGAGGCCGTGGTGGACGACATCGTGGCCGTGCTGCCGCCGCTGCTGCAGTCGCTCGAAGCGCTCGGCTTTGTCGCGCGCCATCTGAACCCGCCGGATTTCGGCCGCGTGATGGAAGCTGCCGGCACGCCGGACGAGGCGCTGCGCGCGGTGCGCCCGCGGCTTTCGCAGTGGCCCGCGGAATTCAGCGAGATCAGGACCGCCCTCGAGACCGCCAGCGACGCGGCGCTGGCCGCCTTCGCAGGATTGCGCGAAGTGCAGAACGGCAATGGCGATCTGGTCAGCGTGTTTCGGGCACTGCGCTATTCGCCGCGCGCGCAGGAGGCGCTCTATGCGCTGGTCGAAAAATTGCCGCCGGTCAGCGAGTTCTTTGTCGAGCCTTCGTTGCGCGAGGATGCCGATCTCGCCGCACGGCTGGCGCAACCGGCCAACGAAAACACCGGCATTTTCCACGACCATAACGAGCCCGGCAGCCGCGGTGGCTTCTCGCTCTATGTGCCGGAATATTACACGCCCGATCGTGCCTGGCCGCTGGTGATGGCGCTGCATGGCGGCAGCGGCAATGGTCGCGGTTTTCTGTGGAGCTGGCTGCGCGACGCGCGAAGCCACGGCGCCATCCTGATCGCGCCGACCGCGACCGGAAATGCTTCAAGCAGCAAAAGTACCTGGGCATTGATGGGCGAAGACACCGACACGCCGAACCTGATGCGTATCCTCGAACAGGTGCGCTCACGCTGGAATATCGACGCGACAAAAATGCTGCTGACCGGCATGAGCGACGGCGGCACCTTCTGCTATGTCAGCGGGCTCGAAAGCGCCTCGCCCTTCACGCATCTCGCGCCGGTCTCGGCGACGTTCCATCCGCTGATGGCTGAAATGGCGGATGCGGAGAGATTGCGCGGCCTGCCGATTCACCTCGTGCATGGCAAGCTCGACTGGATGTTTCCGGTGCAAGTGGCGCGGCAAACCCGGCAATTGCTGTCGGCTGCCGGCGCCAACGTGACCTATCGCGAGATCGACGATCTCAGCCACACCTACCCGCGCGAGATCAACGCGCCGATGCTGGCCTGGCTGCGCGGGAAATCGGCCGACGGCGCCTGAGGCGCCATGTTTCGTCATTGCCTGCAACAAACGCGAGGCGTTTGTGCAAGGGAGCGATAGCGACGAAGCAATCCATCTGTCCACTTGCGGCGCGATGGATTGCTTCGCTAACGCTCGCAATGACGCGGATGGGACGTGCTTGACCGCCTCAGACCATGCCGCCATTGGCGCGCAGGGTTTGGCCGTTGATCCACGAGCCGTCGGGACCGGCGAGGAAGGCGACGCTGGCCGCGATGTCCTCGGGTTTGCCGAGCCGTTCCAGCGGATTCATCCTGGCAAAGCGCTCGATGATTTCCTGCGTCTTGCCCTTGAGGAACAGATCCGTTGCGGTCGGTCCGGGCGCCACGGCATTGACGGTGATCGAACGGCCGCGCAGCTCCTTGGCCAAAACCGCCGTCATGGTTTCGATCGCCGCCTTGGTCGCGGCATAAACGCCGTAGGTCTCGATCCGGGTTCCGACCACGCTGGTCGAGAAGTTGACGATGCGGCCGCCATCGCGCAGCCGTCTGGCGGCTTCGCGCATCGCATTGAAACTGCCCTTGAGATTGATCGCGACCTGCTGGTCGAACAACGCGTCGTCGCTGTCGGCGATTTTTGCCAGCTTCATGATGCCGGCATTGTTGACCAGCACGTCGACGCCGCCGAACGCCGCTTCCGCCGCGTCGAACATGCCGCGTACCGCGCTCGCGTCGCTGACATCGGCCTTGGCGGTCAGCGCCCGGCCACCCCTGCCCTCGATCTTGCGGGCCAGCGCCTCGGCCGATTTGGTATCGCCGGAATAGTTGATGACGACGGTGAAGCCGTCGGCCGCGAGCCGTTCGGCGACCGCAGCGCCAATCCCGCGCGAAGCGCCGGTTACGATAGCTACCTTATTGGTTTCGTTTGACATTCTATCTCTCCCACAATTGAGCGGCTTGGCCGCTGCTGATGGAAGAAACCTATGGCCTTCCCCTTCCCGGATAATCATGCCTTTATTGGCATCACTATCCGGAAAACACGAATAATTCCATGGACCGATTCGACGCAATGCGGGTGTTCACGCGGGTGGTGGAGCGGCGCAGTTTTTCGCTCGCGGCCGATGATCTCGGCCTGCCGCGCTCGACCGTGACCGACGCCGTGAAGACGCTGGAAGCGCGTCTCGGCGTGCGGCTGCTGGAGCGGACCACGCGGCAGGTCCGCCCGACGCTGGATGGCGAGGCGCATTACCGGCGCTGCCTTTCCCTGATTGCCGACCTCGAAGATGCCGAGGGCGCGTTCGGCGGCGCCAGGCCGAAGGGAATGTTGCGGCTCGAGGTGCAGGGCACGCTGGCGCGGCACTTCCTGCTGCCGAACCTGCCGGGCTTTTTCGCGCAATACCCCGACATCGAGATCAATATGAGCGAGAGCGATCGCTGGATCGACCTGATCCGCGAAGGCGTCGACTGCGTGCTGCGCTTCGGCCATCTTCCCGACAGCGACATGATCGCGCGGCAGGTGGTGGTGCTGGAGCGATTGACCTGTGCCGCGCCAAATTATTTCGCGCGCTACGGCACGCCGACCGATCCCGACGCACTCGATGGTCATCACATGATCGGACTGCGCTCGCTCACCACGGGACGGTTGCGGCCGATGGAGTTCATGATCGGCGATGCGCTGCGCGAGATCCCGTTGCCGGTGGTGATGTCGGTGACGGGACCCGAAAGCTATCTCGCCACAGCGCGGCTCGGCCTTGGGCTTGTGCAAGTGCCTCGCTTTCACGCCGAGACCGATCTGGCGAACGGGACGTTGATAGAGGTGCTGGCGGATTGTCCGCCGCCATGGGTGCCGGTATCGCTGCTCTATCCGCGCAACCGCCAGCTCTCGCCGCGCGTGCGCGTGTTCATCGAGTATGTGATGCGGGCGTTCGGTCGCATTTGATGCGGAACTTTCCTCCACGGTCCACGTTATCAGCGCATCATCGGAGGACGTCATGCGAACTTTTTTTGGAATGATTTTGGGCGCGCTGCTGCTGGTTTGCGGCGTTTACGTCTATGATTCGATGAACACATCCAGCGTGGCGAACGGTCAGGTCGCGCAGGCCAACCGCACGATCGTCAACTGGGATGTCGCTGCGACCGACTGGAAGGCGCTGAAAACGCGCGCCCATGAGGAGTGGACCAGGATCGCGTCGAAGTAATCACGCGACCAACTCCCACCAAATCAGGGCGTCCTCGTCACCGACGAGGGCGTCCTTTCTATTGGCGCTTAGTTCGCGGCCTTCGCCTTCCGCGCGTCCTTGATGACCATTTCGAACTCCGCCATGGTCAGGATGCCCGGCACGCGGAACTTGCCGACGATAAAGGACGGCGTGCCGCGGAAACCGAAGGCTTCGGCCTGGGCGTGGTTGCGCGCGAGGATGGCGTCGATCGCCTTGGCGTTGGTGGTGAGGTCGCGGTTGAGGCGGTCCATGTCGATGCCCTTCTCAGTGAGCAACTCGCGGGCGCGCGCCTCGGTCAACCGTGAACTGACGCCGATCATCGCCTCGTGCGCCGGCATGAACTTGTCCTGATACTTGGCGGCCAGCGCCATCCGTGCCGTGATCTTGGAAACGTCGCCGAGGATCGGCCAGTCCTTCAGCACCAGGCGGACCTTGCCGTCGTCCTGCACCACCTGCGCGATCTCGGGCGCGATCTTGCGGCAATAGGGACAATTATAGTCGAACCATTCGACGATGTTGATGTCGCCGTCGGGGTTGCCGGCCGCGGGAATATCCGGGTCGCGCAGCACCAGCGCTTCGGTCAGCACCGCGTCGTCATCATGCGCCAACGCCTGATGTGGCATCGCCGCGGTGCCGAGCAGGACTGCGCCGGCGCCAATCAGGCCGAGCGCTTCGCGCCGGCTGGGTCCCGGATTGGTTGCGGCTGGTTTGTTCTGCTGGTTCATTGCTGCTCTCGCGACGGCCTCACCCCTGTCTACGCCCAGGATGAGGATATGTTACGCGCCAGCATATAGAGCGCCACCGCAATAATGACCACGGCGAACACAATGTTGAGGGCGCCGCGCCGCTCGGCGAGGTGACGGGCGGCGCGGGTGCCGGCCAAGCCGCCGGTAATACCGCCTGCGACGAACAACCCCGCCAGCGCCCAGGAGACGAGGCCGGACCAAGCATAGCTTGCCGCGGTGGTCATGCCGAACGCGGTGACGGCGACCAGGGAGGAACTGACCGCGTTCATGATCGGCATCCCCGTCGCCAGCATCAACGCCGGCACGATCAGGAAGCCGCCGCCGATGCCGAAGAAGCCCGATAGCGTTCCGGTCGCGAGGCCAAGGCTGACGATGGCCGGCATGTTGGACATCGACATCTTGACATCAGGCAGCCCGATCCGCGACCGCGTCTTCAGCATCAGCAGCGCGATTACGATCATGACCAGCGCAAACAGCGCCAGCAGTTTCTGACCGTCGACCATCTTGCCGAGGATCGAGCCGCCGAAGGCCCCGGCCATCCCCGCGACAGCAAATGTCAGCGCGCAGGACCACACCACCGTGCCGCCGCGCGCATGGTTGGACAGATTGACCGCGGCGTTGGCGGCGACCGCGATGGCGCTGGTGCCGATCGCGACATGGGGTTCGGGCACGCCGACCACATAGACCATCAGCGGCACCGCCAGGATCGAACCGCCGCCGCCTACCAGGCCGAGCGAAAACCCGACCAGCATCCCCGACGCCAGCCCCAGCACGCTTTGCGTCGTGGAGATGATCAAGATGGAAGACTCATGTGCACGGCGCGACCATAGAAGAAATTTCTATGGACTGCCATGGCTGCAGCACAAACCTGCACTGCAACAGCGTTCCCCGCGCGCCGGCGTTGTTTCGGACAATGTCCGACGTCAGGCGGGCGCGAGGGCCTTGTCCTGCAACGGAGCGCTGGCGCGCCGCGGCAGCGCCATCAGCGTCCCGGTCATGGTCGCGACCAGCGTCTCGACGCCGTCGTGCTCGGCATAGGCGCGGCCTTCGCACACGGTGAGCGTACGGCCCGGCTTGACGACGCTGGCACGGAAGGCAAAGCGCTGGCCGCGTGCGGGCGCCAGCAGATTGGTCTTGAACTCCACGGTCAGGATGTCGGAGCCAACAGGCATCAGCGTGAAGGCGGCGATGCCGCAGGCGCTGTCGAGCCCGGCTGTGATGATACCCGCATGCACGAAACCGTTCTGCTGGGTGAGTTCAGCGGAATAGGCCATCGCGAGTTCGACCTCGCCCGGCTCCAGCCGCGCGATCGAAATCCCGAGCGTACGCATCGCGTGCTGGCGCTCGAACGTATCGGTCGCGATCTCACGATAGTCCGGGTTTTTCGGCTCGAAGCGCGCCATGCTGCTCATGCCGGCACCGCCTCAGCCGGGCTGAGATGCTTCAGCGCGGTATTGCGGATCTCAGGCGCGAACGGCATCGATTTGTGGGCCTGCCGGTCGAGGTGCACGGCGGTGATTTCACAGGTCGCAGATATCTCGCCGGTTTCGGCGTTGCGCATCTCGTGCAGGAAGCGAATCGACTTGTCGCGGATTTCCAGCAGCCGGCTTTTGACTTCGACGATATCACCGGCGAAAAGTTCGCGCTTGTAGCTGATGTTCTGCTGCACGCCGGCCATGCCGCGGCCGGATTCGCGCAAATAGGAAGGCGTCAGCCCGAGCCTTGCGAACATATTCCAGTTCGCCTCGTCGAATTTGCCGACGTACCACATGATGTTCATGTGCCCGACATGATCGCATTGCCACGGATAGACCGTGCCGCGATAGGTCGCGTCCGTCTCCATCGTCTCGCTCCCGCTTATCGTTTCTGGCCGGCTTTCGATTCTTGATACGGTAGCGTATCAGGGCGGATGCGGGTTAGCAATACGGCACCGTATCAAGAATCGGTGAGGCTGGACTCAATGACCGACGGCAAGAGCGAGAACCGCAAGGACGCGACGTGTAAGGACAGGACTTGGATCGAGGCCGGCATGGCGGAAATCGCCCGAACCGGCGTCGAGGGCGTGCGGGTCGAGGTGCTGGCGAAGAATCTTGGCGTCACCAAGGGCGGTTTCTATCGCCGCTTCAAGGATCGCGCGGCGCTGCTGGACGGCATGCTGCAGAACTGGAGCACCGGGCGCATCGCCGCGATCGAAAGGCAGACCAGCCTCGATGGCGCCACAGCGCGGGAACGCTTGCGGGCGCTGGTCGCGCTTTATTCGGAACGGATGAATACCGAGGGCATGGCGGTGGAGCTTGCGATCCGGCAATGGGCGCGATCGGACGAGGCCGCGGCCGCGGCGGTCGCCAGCGTCGATGCCGCGCGCCTGCAAAATGTCGGGCAGCTCTATCGGGCGGCGGGGCTGGCGGCGGAGGAAGCCGACGCGCAGGCGTTCCTGTTCTACTGCTTCATCTTCGGCCAGAGCCTGCTGTTCCTCGAACGCGGCCCGCGCAAGCGCGCGCAGCTGATCGCAAAGTCAGCCGAGAAGCTGCTCGAGGATGAAGGCTAAGGCGCGTGAGGATTTTGAATCGGATCGGCACCCGTCATCCTGAGGTGCGAGCGGAGCGAGCCTCGAAGGATGGGCCACGGGCGCTTCTCATCCTTCGAGGCGCGCAAGAGCGTGCACCTTAGGATGACGCGTAGAACTAGTTAGGCGCGGCCGAACCAATTGGCCGCGCCCTGAGAACTCAGCGATGGCTCAGGCGGTAGGTTTCAGCTTCTTGGTGCATTCGCTGTAATAGCCGCCGCCCTTCTGGATCCACTTCAGGCCGCCATTGCCGTTGCTGGTCTTGTTGGCGTTGTACTGATCGAGGCAGGTGTGCATGCGCTGCTTGCCGGCGGTCTCCTTGGCGTATTTCGGATCCACGGCGTTCGGATAGACCGCAGGTCCCGACGGCACCGCCGGCGCCGCAGCTTCCTTTGCGGGGGCGGTTTCCTTCTTGGCCTTTGCTTCCTTGGGCGCGGCAGCGGGTGCTGCGGCCGGCGCGGCAGTAGGCGCCGCGGCAGTGGCATCCGCACCGCATTGCGCCTTGCGGAAGTCATTCCATTTCTGGCCGCCGAGCGTGCCGGCGGTCTTGGCGGCCTGGTATTTCGCGCTGCATTCCTGCGTAGTGAGGGCCTGCGCCGGCGACGTCACCATGAACGCCGCAAAACCCGACACCGCCATTGCGCAGAGTATTTTTGCTTGATTGGTCATCCTAAGACTCCTTGGAGCAGTTCAACCGGGGCAAATTAGCTTGCCCCATTCAACTTGGGCAGGTCGTCCTTGTGCAGTTACTGTGCAATCATTCAGGGGTTTTGACCTGCACCGCCATCCTAACGCAACCAAAGCTTGCGGCAACGAAAGCCGCGATATTCCGTTCAAAATAATGTGGCTGTCAAAGACGCGGATAGTCCGGTCCATTCACTTGACGTTCAGCATCACGGCGCGACGGTCGCGCCCTTGTCTTCAATCCGAGGTGCCCCATGACGAAGATCTCTTCCCTTGTCACCGCGACCGCGATTGCTTCGTTCCTGCTGATGGGCGTGGCGTCGGCGCAAACCGCTGCGCCGGCAACCAAGACCGAGGCGCCGAAGACCGAAACCAAGGCACCGGCCGACAAAAAGGCCGCCGCGAAGCCGCGGACGCCAGGCTCGCTCGAATGCTCCAAGCAAGCCGACGAGAAGGGGCTCAAGGGCAAGGAACGCAAGAAATTCCGTTCCGCCTGCAAGAAGGAATTTGCCGACAAGGAAAAGGCGGCCACCGGGGCGAAGTGACCACCGCCGCTGCTGCTTCAGGGCAAGGGCTATTTCGCACCTGCATGTTTGACGGTGTTGGTTGGCGCCCGTGAACCCGCGCGGGCGCCAAAGGCTTGCCCGCGCATTGACCGCCCGCGCCAGGGCCGATGATGGCTGATGCACGCATTGCAGCAATCGCGTGGCGCATTTGTCCCCTCATGCGGGATTTGCCATAAGGCGGCGTGAGCCTGATCCCCGCATCGATGACGTCTGCGATTCCCGACCGCGCCAGGATTCTCTCCACGATCGAGACAATCGTCCTCGGCGCCGCTGGCGGCTTGCTGTTTCTTTGGGCAAACCTGCCCGGTGGACTGATCTCCGGCGCGATGTTCGCGGTCGGCATCGCCGCGATCTGCGGACGGCCGCTCGCAATGCCGCCGATCCTGACGCAAAGCGTGCTGCTGCTGCTCGGGATCACGCTGGGCTCGCTGGTGTCGCGGCAGCTGATCCAGCACATGAGCTCCTATCCGCTGACCATCGGACTTCTGGCGCTCGCCACCTTCTGTTCGACCTTCGGCAGCAGCTTCTATCTGCAGCGCTTCCACGGCTGGGACCAGACCTCGGCCTTGCTGGCCGGAAGCCCCGGCGCGCTGTCGCAAATCACCATCCTCGCCGCCGAGAAGGGCGCCGACGTCGCTGGTATCGCCGTGGTTCAGACCATGCGCGTGATCATCCTCACCGCCGCCCTGCCGCTGCTGCTGGCATTGACCGGAATCGCGCCATCGGCGCCGCCGAACATCGCCGCCATCATCGCCTCGCCGCTCGAACTGGCCGTATTGATCGCGGCTGCGGTCGCGGTCGCGCTGCTGTTGCTGCTGATGAAATTTCCGGCGAGCTGGATGTTCGGCGCGATGATCGCCTCGAGCGTGCTGCACGGCACCGACATGATCGAGGGCGGGCTGCCGCCCTGGATGCGCGGCGTGGCGCTGGTCGGCATCGGCGCGGTGATCGGCACGCGCTTTGCGCGGGTGAAACGGTCGACGCTGCTCAGCCATGTCAATGCGGGGCTGGGCTCGTTTGCGGTGGCGATCGTGATCTCGGCGATCTTCGTCGCCATCATCGCGCTGACCACCCATGTGCGGCTGGCTGACGTCCTGGTGGCGTTCGCACCGGGCGCGATGGACGCCATGCTGGCGCTGGCGTTGACGCTGCATATCGACCCGATTTTCGTCGGCGCGCACCATCTGTCGCGCTTCGTGTTCGTCTCCATCACCACGCCCGGAATCATCCATCTGTTCGGACGGCCGCAGGATGACGTGGACGACTAGGCTCCTTTATTTTTGACGCGTTTTCTTCACGCGAACCGGTACCCACTTCGCTCGAAAACGCTATCGCTTGACGGACTTCATGCCCCACGCCGCGATCGCGGCCATCGCCAGCGAGATCAGCACATTGTAGCCGGCGAGCGAGAGGCCGAGGAAGCGCCACTGCACATCGTCGCAGCGGATCACCTTCACCGTGTCGAGGCGCTCGAGCAGCGTGCCGGCGCTGCCGAGATCGACGAGCGGGCCCGAGCAATCGGTCGGGCCCTGCCAGAACTTCCATTCGACGCCGGCGTGGTAGCCGCCGAGCCAGGCGTTGGCGAGCGCCGCCAGCGCCAGCAGCCCAAGGCCCGCCAGCAGCGCCGGCCGCGGCGCGTCCCGCGAGGCTGCGAAGGCGACCAGGAGGGCGAGCGGGACCGCCAGATAATAGGCGTAGCGCTGTTCGAGGCAGAGCGGACAGGGGCGGATATCCAGCACCAGCTGGAAGAACCAGGCGCCCGCCAGCGTCGCCGCCGCGATGCCCGCGATCGCCAGCGCGGCGACTACAACGGGATTGGCACCAAGCCCGGCATGTGACGGATTTGCGGTGGCATCGAGCGTCACGGGCGTTCTCCAACGATAACAAGGTCCTATCCCGCTGATATGGCGCTGTCGAGGTGCGGGACAATCACATCCGCGCGGGTTGACCCGCCGAAACCGCCCGCTATATTCCGCCGGCTTCGCGGCACCGGCCTTTGGCCGACGCCCCGAGGGCCCCTGTGGCGGAACTGGTAGACGCGCTCGACTCAAAATCGAGTTCCGCAAGGAGTGCTGGTTCGATTCCGGCCAGGGGCACCACGCTTCGCCTGCGGCTACGCGTGGCGCGGCCACGCTGCCGCTTACGAAGAGCGCCTGGCATAGCCTCTTGCGAAGCGAAGCGATCCCCTCGTAGCGTCTGTCAGGACTGCCACCTCGGTCAGGAATCACCAGGGCCACCCGATGGACATGCTCGTCAAACTCTATGCGCTACCGGATTCCCGGCCTGCGTATGATCGATTGCGTGGCGCCGGAATCGTCATGCGCCGTGCGCTGGCCCCCGAAAAGCACAAGGTCACAGGCTGGGTGCGGCAGAATTTCAGCGAGGCATGGGCCAGCGAAACCGATGTCGCGTTCAGTCGCCAGCCGGTCTCCTGCTTCATCGCGATCCGGGAGAAAAACATCATCGGCTTCGCCTGCCATGATGCGACCTGTCGCAACTTCTTCGGTCCGACCGGCGTCGATCCGAAGGCTCGGCAAGGCGGGGTCGGAAAGGCCCTGCTGTTCGCCTGCCTCGAGGACATGCGGCAACAGGGCTTTGGCTACGCCATCATCGGCGGCGTGGGGCCGGCGGAGTTTTATTCGAAGGCGGTCGGCGCGGTGGCCATCGAAGGTTCGGAGCCGGGGATTTATCGCGGGCTGCTGTAGCGCCGCGTTCCCCGTGGGAGGCCGGCCGTTAGATCCGGGCGACCGCGGAAGATCGCGCTTGATTGGCCATCTGGGCAGCCCTGCTCTCTTCACCGGAATACGCGCCGGCATCGGGCACGATCGAGCCCGCCTCGGTTTCCGCCAATTCGGTGCGGTTGCGGCCGAGCCGTTTGGCCTCATAGAGCGCCTTGTCGGCGGCGGCGATGAGATCGCGATGCTTGGTTTCCGCGCCGGGCACCAGGGACGCGACGCCGATGCTCAATTTCGCATGGCCGCGCTGAATCTCGTCCGCGCCGCACCGGACGATCAGATCCTCGCGAATCCGCGCCGCCAGCGCTGCCGCATCGCCGAGCGGCGTTTCCGGCAGCAGAACGGCGAACTCGTCGCCGCCATAGCGCGCACCGATATCCGAAGGGCGCTTCACATTCGCCGCGATCGACGCGGCAATGTCCTGCAGCAGCCTGTCGCCGGCCTGATGGCCACGCGCGTCATTGTAGACCTTGAAATGGTCGGCATCGATCATCAGCAGTGCGACCGGCGCGCGGCTGCGCATCGCGCGGCGCCATTCATAGGCCAGCGCGCGGTTGAAATGCCGGCGATTGGCAAGACCGGTGAGCCCGTCGATCGTGGCCAGAATGGTGAGCTTCTTTTCCGCGGCACTGCGGCGCGCGAATTCGCGATGCAGGAAAGCGGCCAGCATCACCGTCACGGCGCACAGCACGGCCATCAAGACGCCGATCGCGATCGCCTGCCGCCACCACGCCGCAAGGACATCGTCCAGCGACTGGCCGACCACGACGATCAGCGGCAGATTGCCGACCTGGGTATAGACGAACAGCCGTTTGATCCCGTCCGATACCGCCCTCGATTCATAGTGGCCGCTGGGAGCCTTCGGGAAGTGCGTGAACAGTTCGGCGCGCTTGATGCTGCTGCCGATGAAATCCTGGCGGAACGGCCAGCGCATCAGCACGATGCCGTCGGTGCGCGCCAATGTCACCGTGCCATTGGGGCCGAGCGAAGCATCCTTGAACATCGCCTGGAAATGGTCCTGCAGCATGGCCGTGAGCACGACGCCGGCAAAGGAGCCGTCCGGATGCGACAGCCGCCGGCTGAACGCCACCAGCGAGAGGCCAGTGACACGGGATGCGATCGGACGACTGATGTACAGGCCGGGAAATTCATTGTCTCTGTGAAACTGGAAATAATCCCGGTCGGACATGTTTTGTCGCGGCGGGATCAGATTCTTGGAATCGTGCGTGATCCGTCCGGTGTCATCGATGACGAACATCGATGTCGGATGACGCGCGGTTGCGGAATAGTCGAACAGCACCAGCTGGCGCATTTCCGGACTGAGACGATCGAGACCGGGCAGCTTCAAATTGCTCATCAACCCCTCGAGCGAGAGATTGAGCAGATCCACGTTGCGAGCGATATCGGCCTTGAGCGAATTGGCGAGGCTGGTGGCGACCTCGGTGGCACGCGCTTCGGTCGCCCGCCGCGCCTCCAGCAGCACCCAGCCGCACACCGCGGAGAAGCTCAGCGCCAGCAGAATGACCGAAATGGTCATCCGGTGATGCGACTGCGTCCATGCCCAGCCGGAAGCGTCACCTGTCTCGTCGGGTTCGCGCGACCAGAGCGACTTCCACGCTGGTTTATTGGCTTCCGCTATTGCCACGGAATTCACCTTGCAAGACGTTGCCATCGCCTTTTGTGCGCCGATGGAACGAGTTAGGCGTTAAAGGCCAGGTGAATTCGCCCCATGTGGTTCACAAATTATTCGCGGAACAGGTTGAAATGGCCTGATCGGGCGACTTTGCCGCGGAAGTACGGATGCTTTTCGCGCCGCACACAAGCAATGATGAGGAACAGCATCGCGCGCCGCCAGCGCGGATCACGCTGCGCACGGTCGCAACGCCTCACGCAATCATGATCGAATCCACACGGGCATGCGCGATCAGTCGATCTGACTCGGTCCTGCGGTCCCTGCCTCCGCCTTGCCCTGCACCAACGTCACCGTAATCGCGCGTGGCCGGGTCAACACTTCCGGCTGCAGGATCTGGTCGAGCTGCTCCGGCGTCAGAAGTTTCCTGGCCAACACCAAATCGTAGACGCTTTCGCCCGTGACCAGCGCCTGCTGCGCGATCTCGGTGGCGTTGGCGTAGCCGATATAGGGATTGAGCGCGGTGACGATGCCGATCGAGTTTTCGACGCCGCGGCGCAGGTGCTCGCGGTTGGCGGTGATGCCGTTGACGCATTTGTCGGCCAGCGTCAGGCAGCCGGCGCGCAGATGATTGACGCTCTTGAACAGGCTGTGCGCGATGATCGGCTCGAACGCATTGAGCTGCAACTGGCCGCCCTCGGCCGCAAAACTCACCGTAATGTCGTTGCCGATCACCTCGAAGGCGATCTGGTTGACGACCTCGGGAATCACCGGATTGACCTTGCCCGGCATGATGCTGGAGCCCGCCTGCATCGGCGGCAGGTTGATCTCGTTTAACCCGACGCGCGGACCTGAGGACAGCAGCCGCAGATCGTTGCAGGTCTTCGACAGCTTGACGGCGACGCGCTTGAGCACGCCGGAAAGCTGAACGAAGCTGCCGCAATCCTGCGTCGCCTCGACCAGGTTCGACGCGGTCACGACCGGAATGCCGGTGACGGAGCGCAGATGCCGGCACACCAGACCGGCATAGTCCGGGTGCGAGTTGATGCCGGTGCCGATCGCGGTCGCGCCCATGTTGATTTCGCACACCAAGAGCACGGCTTCCTTGAGCCGCTGCTCGTCTTCCCCCAGCATGACGGCATAGGTGGAAAATTCCTGCCCCAGCGTCATCGGCACGGCGTCCTGCAACTGGGTGCGGCCCATCTTGATGATGTCCCTGAACTCGTCGGACTTGCGCTCGAACGCCTCGCGCAGCACCGCCATCGCTTCGACCAGCCGCATGATGCCGCCGTAAGCCGCGAGCTTGAGCGCCGTCGGATAGACGTCGTTGGTGCTCTGGCTCATGTTGACGTGCTCGTTGGGGTGCAGGAATTTGTAATCGCCCTTGGGCCGGCCGAGCAGCTCCAGGGCGCGGTTCGCGATCACCTCGTTGGCATTCATGTTGGTGGAGGTGCCGGCGCCGCCCTGAATGACGTCGACCACGAACTGGTCGTGCAATTCACCCGATCGCACTTCCTCCGCGGCGGCGACGATGGCGTCGGCGAGTTTGGCATCGAGCAGTCCCAGTTCGCGGTTACTCTTCGCCGCGGCGATCTTGATCGAGGCCAGGGCCGCAATGAGATCCGGATAGATCGAGATCGGGGTGCCGCTGATCGGGAAATTCTCCACCGCCCGCAAGGTGTGGACGCCGTAATAGGCCTCTGCCGGAACATCGCGGTCGCCCAGGAGATCGTGCTCGCGTCGCGTCGTCATCGGGGGGACCTTTTCGCCGGAGTGTCTGGGGGCTTGATAAGATCAGGAGACGGGGGATCTTCCTAGTGTCGGCTTCCACACCAGGCCGTCATACCCCGCGCATGCGGGGTGTCCAGTACGCCGCGGCCTACCCCCGTCATTGCGAGCGCAGCGAAGCAATCCATTGCGCCGCATGCGGAGAAATGGATTGCTTCGTCGCTTCGCTCCTCGCAATGACGGTTGAACATGATTTCACGATCTCGCGGCACGATATGCCCGAGCTTTGCCAGAAATTCCTCGCCCTCGAAATAAGAGGGCGCAGGGAAGACCGGGTGCGCGCTGCACCCGCGGTCTCGCGTGCGGTTTGCACTAAGTAGGCTGCACACGAGCATACAGGGCAGCGGAGAACACCCGGCCTTCCCTGCGCAATGGCTTTACGGCTTATGCCGTGATCTCCCCGGAGACGAGTTCTTGGTTGACTCCGTCGCTGCCGTTTCCGCTTGCGCTTATCCGACAGCTTGACGCCGGCAACGGGCGCCAGGACCACACGGTTTTGCCGTACGCCCGTCCGCGCCGTCGTCTCAGCGCAAACCAGCGTCCACCGCAACCCGTCCAACATCCGTGACGACGGCCGACGCCCTTCTGAGTAGGACGGGATGGCCAAACACATACCCTCGATTTTCATTCTGGTAAACAGAAATTTATTTTATTTTGGGGCTTGACACGACTTCCGAAAACCAGAACCTATTTGCCAGACGCGCAGACGGGCAATCGAGTGTCGCGACCAGAGACAGATGGGGGAGACGCAGATCGGAGGAACCCTGTTCAGATCTACTTGACCTGAATAGCTCCAGAAGTATCGCTTGCAAGCAAGTTACTCTCGTCCAGCGGCAAGTGTCGCCGCTTTGCGCGTCACTCGCTCGGCTTCGATTTCCGCAACAAGAGCGGACGGCAGTTGAATATTTGCTTGGACCCATTCCCACAATCTATCCCCCTCGGCGAAGTGACTCTGACGCAGTCGAGGGGTTCGTAGAGACGTGTCATTAAAATGGGATTCTGGTACGCGAAGGTGAACGTTGATTGTTCATGCCGATAGTGATGGTCAGTGAACGGAAAATTCCAGTTCAACAAGACGCTCTGCAACTCTTCGCCTCGCTTGCCTTCCATCGTCTGCTCAAGATTACTTTGCAGGTTTTCATGTCTGGTCGGCCTCATGGCCAAGGCTTCACGGCGGGAATACCTCGGCAATCCGTCATCCTCTCTGTCGCCCACGTACCGCACTTCCAATGCTTGCGCGAGCCGCCTGACTGAAAACACAACCTGATCCAGCTTGAACAGATCCTCGGGGTTTCTTCCATACCCATAAAGCAGGTAGCGATTGTCAGCATCTCCGTCCTGATACAGGCGACGAATAAAATCGACTACGGGTTCTTCGCGCCACATACGTTCCGGCATATTCTCAGGCCGTACGAATTGAGAGATCAGCAGTTCCGGAGCAAGCGGCCTCACCGCTTCGTACAACCTTTCTATGTTATGGCTGAATCCGCGCGACGATCGTCCATTCATGAGAAGCACAGCCTTGAAGTACTTCTCGAGGCAATGGACGGCCAACCAGAAGAAATCAACATTCAACTTCTGTTGGAAACACCATCTGGCCAGGGTGTAATTATCATCGGCCGTAGAGATAAAGAGTTCCCTTACTACGCTATGCTTTTCGGCATAAAGGTCTGGAAAATCATAGGGCATTGTCTATTCACTTTCCCTCACCCAAGAATGACCGCCCCGTTTTCGCGGGAGCGGTCTATTCGCGATCAAACTGCGTCGTGGACCATGCGACGAGACTTACCAGGGTAGGCAGCCTTGTCCTTTGGCGATAGGGAAGCGTAGTCGGAGTTATGTGGGCCTTGTGGCCCAAATTTGAAGTGCCACAGTTTTCTAACCACCCCCAGTCCGCACTAGGCTCCGCAGGCCATGTCGTACCCTTCGACCGATACCCCGCATGGCCCCTCTTCCCCTTACTCCCCCATAAACATGGCTGTCCCAAATCCCCCTCGAACGGTTAAACTCGCGCAGGGCCGCGCGGGGACAGGCGGCCGGAGCCAATTCCATGACGCCGTTGAGCGACGAACCGCTTTCGCAGGCCATTTCCGTTTTGCTGGTCGAAGACGACGCGCCGACGTTGTGGCGGCTGCAGGATGCGCTGACCAAGGCCGGATATCAGGTGCGCGCGGCGGCGACGCTGGCCGAGGCAAGGGCCGGCCTGGCGCAGGGTGCGCCAAAGGTGCTGCTGACCGATCTGCAATTGCCTGACGGGCATGGCATCGATCTGATCCGCGAGACGCGCCAGCGCTTTCCCGACACCGAAATCATGGTGATATCGATCCTCGGCGACGAAGAGAGCGTGATCTCGGCGATCACCGTCGGCGCCACCGGCTATTTGCTCAAGGACGCGTTTCCGACCGACATCGCGGCCACCGTCCGCGACCTCGTGGCCGGGCATTCGCCGATCTCGGCCTCGATCGCGCGTTTCATCGTGCGCCGGACCCAGAACAATCCAGAGCCGCCGCCCGGCCCGCCGCTCAACACCGCCAAATTGACCCCGCGCGAGATCGATATCCTCTGGGGCATTGCCAAGGGTTTCAGCTACGCCGAAATCGCGGGCCATCTCGGCCTGTCGCGGCAGACCGTGCCCGGGCACATCAAGAGCATCTATCGCAAGCTCGAAGTGCACACCCGGGGCGAAGCGGTGTTCGAGGCGGTGCAGCAAGGCCTGATCCGGCTGTGAGCGAGGACGCCGCAATCGAGGCTCCTCCCGGCGAGGTGCGCCGACGGCTGCAGCTCTCCCGCCTGTTGCAATACGTGCTGCTGCAGCTGCTGATCGCCGCTGCCTGCGGCTTCATCCTGCGACAGCCGCTGCCCGTACCGCCCCAGAGTTTTGCCGTGACCGAGTTCAAGCTGAGGCAAGGCGACACCGAGCGGTCTGTCACGTTGCCGCACTTCGCCAGCGCGCGGTCGCTTGCCGACGATCAGCCAACCTATTCCGGCCGGTTCACATGGCCTGCCGAGCAACCGCCGCGCGCCTGGTCGATCTACCTGCCACGCTTCACCAATGCCGCCGAAGTCGCCGTCAACGGCGTCGTGGTGCTGGACACGAGGCGCGATCCGGTCGCCAACCGGCCTGACCGCTCCACGCCGCAGATCGCCGTGATTCCGTCGGCGCTGCTACACGGCGGTTCGAACGAACTCACCATTCGCGTGCTGGTGTGGGGCCCGATCTCGGCGTTTCTCGACACGCCCTACGTTGGACCTGACGATGTCGTTCGTCCCTATTACGACCGGCGGGCGCTGCTGTTCGTCACGTTGCCGATCGTGTTTTCGGCCTGGCAGGCAATCCTCGCAGTGATCCTGACCATCATGTGGGTGATGCGACGGCATGAACCGGCTTACGGCATGCTGGCGGCGGCGATGGCCGTCGGCGTCCTGCAGGCATTCCTGTCGACACCGATCGATAACTCACCGTACGCCGGCCTCAACGCCATTGCGATCGCCTCCGCGCCGCTCGAGAGCGGGCTTGTGCTGGCCTTTGCGATCCTGTTCTTTGGCCGCAAATGGCCGCGCTGGGGCGCGCTGATCTTTGCACCCGGCGTGATCCTCGCCATGACCGGGCTGATCAGCGGCCAGGCCGCGGTCCGGTCGCTGTATCTTTTCATCGGCACGCCGACGGTTGGACTTTGCCTGATCGCGATAGCGGTCATCGCCGGGAATGTGGTGCTGCGGCGGCAGGACGTCGCCAGCATCCTCTTGGGCTGCGCGGTCACCATCGTGCTGACCAGCTGGATCCACGACATGCTCTCCGTGCTGCAGATCGTCCCTGATAGACGCATCTTCTTCTCGCGATTGTCCTATTCGGCGATGCTGGTGGCGATCGGCGCGGCGCTGACCTGGCGGTTCGCACGCGCGCTCAACCAGGTCGACAGTTTTGCCGGCCGGCTCGTCACCCAGGTGCGCGAGGCCGAAGACAAATTGAAGGCCAGTTTCGCCCGCGAAGAAGAACGCGCCCGCGCCGCAGCATTGGCCCGCGAGCGCACCCGGCTGATGCGCGATCTGCACGATGGCCTCGGCGGCCAGCTCGTCAGCATCGTGGCGCTCAGCGAACGCGGCAATGATGCGAGCGCTGGTATCGGCGACGCCGCCCGGGCGGCGCTGAAGGATCTGCGCCTTGTCATCGACTCCATGGACGACATCGGCGGCGACCTGATGCTGGCGCTGGGATCGTGGCGCGAGCGCGCGATGGCGCAGCTACGCCCGCACGACATCGAACTCGATTGGCTGATAACGCCGCCGGGCCTGCCGGTGCATCCGGAATTGCGGCCCTGGCACGTGATCCAGATCATGCGGCTGTTGGACGAAGCCCTGACCAATGCGGTCAAGCACGCCCGCGCGCGCCGCATCACCGTCAGCATCGAGACGCGACGCGAGCCTGACGGCCTCGATCAGGGCTGCATCACGATTGCGGACGACGGCAAGGGTTTTGCGCTGGCGCCTGACGGCGAAGCGCCAGCCGAGGGCGCCAAAGCGGGACGCGGCCTGCGCAATATGCGAAGCCGCGCCGCCCGCTGCGGCGCCGGGTTGGAAATGACATCCGGCGCCGGCGGAACGCGGGTGCGGCTGACCTTGCCGCACCGCTTTCCCGACAGCGACGCGAATGGTTGAATCGACCGAGCATGAGAGCGGCGTACTTCTCCCTCGCCCCGCTCTTGCGGGGAGAGGGTTGGGGTGAGGGGCTCTCTCCTCCATCTCGATCTATCGATGGACCTGTACCCCCTCTCCCGGATCGCATCTGCGATGCGATCCGACCTCTCCCCGCAAGCGGGGCGAGGTAAAAGGAACATCATGCCTCAGCGCCGCCCGACGCGGTTGACCGGGCCGCCACGATTCCACGCTGTGCCGGGGCGGACACCGACGCCGCGCGCGCCGACGCCAACCACGCCGACGCGGGGCGTCGCGACCACGGCGGCGGCCACCGGCGTCGGCCGCACCACGCAGCCCTGCGGCACGCCCACCGTCTTGCAATAGACCACCGCCGCCTGGGCCGAGCCGGTGCCTAGCGAAAGCGCAGCCACGGTCGAAAGCGCCGCCGCGGTCAGACCGGCGCTCAGCCATCCAGAATTCCTCAGCATGTAACCTCTCCTGATTTTGCCGTGCAGCCTTGCGATGGACCGACCGGTCACCGCAGCCGACGCGGAAAGGTACTTGGGCCAGACCGGCGTGCGGCAACATCCCATGAAGATGGTGTGTCGATGTCGCGGGGCGCTTGCAGGGGAATTTTCGCTGCCATGAACATGGCATGGACCGCGCAGCCGGCCTCGACGAGTTTCCGCGAACTGTCGTTCAATCCGTCAACGCCCCAGCCAAGGTGATCCATGAAAAAGTCAGTTCAAAAATCCACGCCTGCCGCAACTGCCCTCGTCTCGCTGATCTTTCTGATCGCCGGCAGTGGGGTGGTCTCAGCCCAATCCGGGCCGAGCCGCGAAGAACAGATGGCTTGCCGTTCCGACGCCGGGAAATTCTGCGCCGAGCATATCGGCAAGCCGCCGCAGATGAACGCCTGCCTCCGCGACAACAAGTCGAAGCTCTCCGACCCCTGTCGCAGGGTGGTGGAATCGCGTGGCGGATAGGTGATGCGATCCGGATCGGAAGGTAACGGATCGATCAGTCCAGATCGAACAATCTGATCCGCGGCGTCCCGACCGGCTCGGCCGCAAAGACCTGCCGCGGCTCGGTCTCTTCGCGGACCTTCTCCTCGACCTCGCGAAGCTCCTGATCCTGCCGCGGCCGGCGTCGTTCAACCCAGTGCTGACGACGCTCGGCCTTGCGCTTCTCCTCAGTGGCGCGTCTTGCCTCTCGCCTGATATCGGCGTCGCGTGACTTCACGTCGGCATCGCGCGCCCTGACATCGCTGTCGCGCGTTTTGGCAAAAGCGGCTTCGGGCGTTCTGATCGGCTCAGGATTTGTCTTTTCAGACGTTGCCGCCTGCGTCACGGGTGCGGCGGTCGTCGGCTGTGGTGACGCTGCGGGCGGCGTGCTCGCTGCAGCTCCCGCGGGCTGGGCCTGGGTCGAGGTGGTCGTGACGGGTTCGTTCTGTGGCTGGGTCTGCGCTGCATTCGGTGCGACCGCCGCCACGTTCGGTGCCGGTTCCGAAGCCTTCGCCGGGATCGGCTTCTCCGACATCCGCAGCTCAAGCTTGCTCGTTTCGATCCTGGGCGCATGCGGGCTGACGATGTTCGAAATCAACATGCCGCCGCCAAGGCCCGCGACAACAGCCGCGACCACGGTTCCCACGCCTGCAAAATATGCCGTCGAAATGCGCATGGTTCGGCTCCTTGATCCACGCGGGAAAACGCGCTGATAGGGCCGATGTTCCGATATGGGAAAATGTGGAAACGATGGAACCGGCGGCGTGGGCTGCGGCCGCCGCAATCGCTCAGATCATGGAGGCTACTTTTTCGAGCCCGATGATGCGGGCGAGCGAGCGCACTTCGCTCTTCTGGTCTTCGCGCAACTGGAACAACAACGGCATCGCCGCCGATTTCAGTTGCTGGACTTCTTCAGCATCGGGATCGATCGGAATGCCGGCCGCCGAATTGGGATCGGCCTGCCGCTTTGCGTGAATCTTGCGGGCGACAGCCTTCAACGCGGTCTCCACCGGCGGCCAATAAGATTCCTGCGAGGCAGAAAGCTTGAGGCGCTCCTTGATCCCGGCGATCTGGATGTCGCTGAGCAGCGCGTAATTCTTTTGCGGGGCCGGCTTGGCGGCGGCTTTGGGCTTGGGCGGTGCGGCAGCAGGCGCCATAGCGGGTGCGGCGACTTTCGGAATTCCGAGATCGGCCGGCCCGGTCGAGGCATAGGCCTGGCGCAGCGGCTCGCTCAGCACGGGCGCGGCCTGCGGCGGTTCGAACGCGGCCAGCGCCATTGTCGCGATGGCGAGCTTGTCCTTCTTGCTTTCCTTGTTGGAGACCGGGTTTTGGACCGCGGCCGGTACGGAGGCCAGTTCGTAATGCGCGGCGAACAGGCTGTCGCGGCCGAGAATTGCGGTGGCGGCGGCGGCGACCACGAGAAAACAGGTCAACGCAACGATCGTAATGACTTTGGTCAACAACGTCTCCATTCCGCCGATCCCGGAGCCTGTCGGCTCCAGTCTTTAATATTTTGACGCGTTTCTTGACGCGAACCGGTATCCACCTCGCTCGAAAACGCTACCGAGGATGCCCGAAAACTGGACGGTAATTAAGGCTTTACCATGCCGCTCAAGGGGTTAGTGCCCCCGGAAAAGCGCGAGATTCGCGTCGAATCGGCAAAAAATCAGGCCGCCGCGGCCAGATCATAGGCTTCCTGGATGTCGGCCACGATATCGGAGGCCTCCCAGAGCGCATCGGGGGCGACCGAGCGCAGGCTGATGGTCCAGTTGCTTTTGCCGGTGCGGGGCATGCTGACGATGTCGAATTCGACATTGCGGCAGAGCGGATGCCGGTCCAGCGCGCGGGTCACCCGCCACCTGATTTCGTCGATGGTGGCCGGGGTTTTGGCATAAAACTGATCGAAATCCATCTTGCGCCCCCTTATTTGCGGATCGCCCGGCCGTGCGGCCGGCTATCCTGTGGTTCTATTGTTGGGGCGGATTTGGTTAATGGCCCGTTAATCCGGGAACGGCACGGGAAACAACCCTGCATGGCGGAAACAACTCAGGAAGCGACGACCGCCACGAACGGGCCGTCGGTCCGCGCCGCATTGCTGGCGGCCGCGGGCATTTCGATCGGCACGCTGCTGCTCGCGACCTTCGAATTGTCGATGGCCGAGTGGCCGTCCGGCTTTGTCCTGCTCGGCATCCTGCCGCTGACGGCGCTGGTGTTCTTCGGTTGCTGCCTCTGGACGGCGACACTGCTGCTTCGCATCCCACGGGGCGGGACAAAATTCGCGATCCCGTTCCTGATGTGCGCGGCGACGCTGGCGCTGCTGGTCTACGCACCCTTGCAGCAAGTCGCGCTGCAGCGGAATTTCCACTGGCACCGCGCCGACCGCGAACGGATCGTGGCCCGCGTCGAAGCCGGCGAGCTCAAGCCGAACGTCCCCTACAACAAATCCATGATCGCGCTGGGCGCAACCGAGCCCAACGTTTCCGCCGGCGGAAACGACATCGTCGTCGACACGGCCAAGGACGGCACCTACGTGCTGTTCCTGACCTCGCGCGGCCTAAAACACTATTTCACCGGCTTCCTGCACGTGCCGCCGGGCAGCGATCCCAAAGACTTCTTCGAGTTCGACGACAAGCCGCCGAGCCAGCTCGTTCACTACGACAAGAATTGGTATTTTGTGGCGAACTAGGTGATCTGGATTTTCGCCGTCGCAGCGCGGTACTCCGCAAGCGTCTGTGCAACGAGTTCATCGACGCCAAGCACTTCCGTCACCCCCGAGGTGGAATGCCCGGCGCTCCAGATGTCTTTCCAGCGCTTGGGGCGGCTTTCGCGCGCGCCGATGTCGATGTCCTTGCCGATATCGATGGCGCCACGCGCCGGCAGATCGTCGGGATCGAGGCCGGCAGCTTCGATGGACGGCCGCAGCATGTTGGTCTGCAAGCCCGTGAAAGCCGTGGTCAGCAGAATGTCGTCGGCGCTGCTGGCGACCAGCATATCCTTGTATCTCGGATCCGCCATGCTCTCGCGCGTGGCGATGAACCTGGTGCCCATGTAGGCGAGGTCGCAGCCAAGCGCCTGCGCCGCGCGCAAGGCATGTCCGTCGCTGATGCCGCCCGCGAGCACCAGCGGCCCGTCGAAGAAGCCGCGCACCGCACGCACGAACACGAACGGATTGAGCCAGCCGGTCTGGCCACCCGCACCTGCGGTCAGCAGTACGAGGCCATCAGCGCCGGCAGCGACCGCGCGTTCGGCGTGGCGGATGCTGGCGACGTCGGCGAAGACAAGCGCGCCGGCATCATGCAACGGCGCCGCGACCTGTGCCGGCGATCCGACCGAGGTGATGACGATCTCGGGCTTGTGCCGCAGCAGCACCGCCAGGTCCTGCGCCAGCCGCGCATTGGAGCGATGCACAATCAGGTTCGCGCAGATCGGCGCGGCGGGCTTGCCGCTCTCGTCCGAATGACGCTGCAAACGGCCTTCGATCTCGCCGAGCCATTCTTCGAGTTGTTCGTGGCTGCGGCAATTCACCGTCGGGAACGAGCCGATCACGCCGTTGCGGCATGCGGCGACCACAAGCTCGACGCCGGAAACGAGAAACATCGGCGCCGCGATCAGCGGCAGGCTGAGACGATCCTGAAAGCGCGCGAGAAGATCGGTTGTATGCATCATCGCAACTTGAGCCGTGGCCTTGGTGTGCTAGCGGCTTTATTTTTTTGACGCGTTTTCTTCACGCGAACCGGTATCCACTTCGCTTGAAAACGCTATAGGATCAACATTGGCATGATCGAGAGCCAAATACAAAAGTTGCGGGAGGAATTTTGAGATGAGCAATCCGCTGTACGCGTCTCCGGTTGCTTGCGAACAGACGCTGCGGGCGCTGGCGCGTTACCCGGAGCGGACCGCGTTCAGCTGGCCCGGCGGATCGATCACCTATCAAGGCACGACCGACCTGATCGGCCGCATTCAAGCCGTGTTCATGCGGCTGAACTTCGAGCCCGGTACCCGCGTCGCTTTCCTCACCGCCAACCGCGCCGACGCCTGGTGCGCGGGCGTCGCCGCGCAATTGTCGCGGCTTTCGATCACCTGGCTGCATCCGCTGGGCTCGCTCGACGATCAGCTGTTCCAGCTGGAGGACTCCGAAGCGCAGATGCTGGTGGTCGACGGCGTCACCTTTCGCGATCGCGGCGGCGAACTCGCGGCCAAGGCCACCGGTCTGAAGACCGTGTTCACGCTCGGGCCCGCCGATTACGGCGCCGACCTGCTCGCCGCGGTCGAGGCTGCCGGCAGCGCCACGGCACGCTGCTTTGCCGGCCTCGACGATATCGCGACCCTGAATTACACCGGCGGCACGACCGGCAAATCCAAGGGCGCATTGCGATACCACCGCGAACTTGGCGGCTCCGCCAGCGCAATCCTCGCGGACTTCGAAATCCCGAATCGGCCGAGCTATCTCACGGTGGCACCGATCAGCCATGTCGCCGGCACCAAAGTGCTGCCGACGCTGATGCGCGGCGGCACCGTGCACATGCTGAAGGGCTTCGATCCCGAGGCCGTGTTCAAGACAATCGAGCGCGAGCGCATCAATTTTACGCTGTTCGTGCCGACGATGATCTACGTGATGCTCGATCATCCATCGCTCGACAGGACCGACCTCTCCTCGCTCGAATTGCTGCTCTATGGCGCATCCGCAATGTCGCCGAGCCGCCTCGTCGAGGGCATCGAGCGGATCGGGCCGGTGTTCTCGCAGCTCTACGGCCAGACCGAGTGCTATCCAGTGTCGGTGCTGCGCAAGGCCGACCACGATCCGAAGGCGCCGGAAATGTTTACGTCCTGCGGATTCCCGATCTCGGCGTGCGAGGTCAAGGTGCTCGACGACAACGACCAGGAGGTTGCGACCGGCGAGGCCGGCGAAATCTGCGTGCGCGCGCCGCATGTGATGGCCGAATACTGGAAGCGGCCGGAGCAGACCGCCGAAGCGCTCAAGAGCGGCTGGCTGCATACCGGCGACATCGCTCGCAAGGACGAGCGCGGCTATATGTTCATCCTCGACCGCAAGAAGGACATGATCGTCTCCGGCGGCTTCAACATTTTTCCGCGCGAGGTCGAGGACGTCTTGTCGCAGCATGCCGACGTCGCGATGGTCGCCGTGGTCGGCGTGCCCGACGACAAATGGGGCGAGGCCGTCACCGCGGTGGTGGTGGCGCGCGAAGGTGCGAAGCCGAATGCGGATGAGTTGATCAATCTCGTGAAAACGAAAAAAGGCTCGGCGCATGCGCCGAAGCACATCAAGTTCGTCACGGAGTTGCCGATGACCGGCGTCGGCAAGGTCGACAAGAAGGTGCTGAAGGCAGGCTTCTGGACCGGCCGCGACCGGATGGTGGGGTAAATTTCCGGCTCACGCCAGCAACTGATCGAGCCGTTCGCGCAACTGGTCCTGGTGATAAGGTTTTGCAAGCCGCGGCAGATCGAGCTGCGCGCCTTCGGGCAATTCGGCATAACCTGTTGCCAGCAGGATGGGCAGCGACGGGCGCACCTGGCGCGTCGCTGCCGCGAGTTCAATGCCGGTCATCCCGGGCATCACGTGATCGGTCATCATCAAATCGATCGGCTGCTCGCTCCTGAGAATGTCGAGCGCATGCAGGCCGGAATTGGCGCCGATCACGTGGTGACCGAGGTCTTCCAGCATCTCCATGGTCGACATGGCAATCAGCGGATCGTCGTCGACAAACAGGATCACGGCCGAGCGTTTGGTGCCTTGCGTCGCCGGCGCCGGAGCCTCGACCTCCGGTGCGGCGGTAGCTATCGGGAGTATCAGCGTCGCGCTGGTGCCTTTTCCGACCGCGCTTGCAAGCCGCAAGGCGCCACCGAGTTGCACCGCCAGGCCGTGCACCATCGACAGGCCAAGGCCGGTGCCCTTGCCGAGTGGCTTGGACGAAAAGAAGGGTTCAATCGCCCGCTCCAGTGTCTCTGATGTCATGCCGGTGCCGGTATCGACGACGGACAGCCTGAGATAACGGCCAGGCTTCAGCACCGCATCCCTGGTGATCTTCTGCTCGTCCAGCCTGATGTCGATCGGACCGCCGTCGGGCATCGCATCACGCGCGTTGATCGCCAGATTGAGGATCGCAAGCTCAAGCTGGTTGGGATCGATACGCGCCGGAGGCAGGCCGTCCTTGATGTCCAGCCGCACTTCCACGCGCGGGCCGAGCGAGCGTTCCAGCAGGTTGGTCATATCCTGAATCAGCGAACGGAGGTCGACCGAGACCGTGCGCAAATCCTGCTGGCGCGCAAAGGCCAGAAGGCGCTGGGTCAATGACGCACCCCGTTCCGCGCCCTGCATGGCGCCATCGACCAGGCGGTGAAGCCGGGGATCGTCGGGCATGCGCTTGCGCAGCAGATCAAGGTTACCCATCACGGCCATCAGCAAATTGTTGAAATCATGCGCCACGCCGCCGGTAAGCTGTCCGATCGTCTCCATCTTCTGCGCCTGGCGTAACTGTTCCTGCGCCTTTTCACGCGCGGCGACTTCCTTCATCAGATCGGCGGTGCGCTGCTCGACGCGCTGCTCCAGTGTCGCCGTCAGTTCCGCCAGCGCGGTGCGTTCGGCGGCGAGTTGCGCGAGCAGGGCCTCGCGCTCGATTTCCGCAACCTTGCGCGCGGTGATATCGGAGCAGACGCCGACCAGCGACTTGATGCTGCCGTCCGGCCACCGTACCGCGCGGGCGCGGGTGTCCACCCAGTGCTGCGAGCCGTCCGGCCAGATAATCCGATATTCGATGCGGTAATCCCCACCGGTCTTGATCGCCTGATCGATGGCTTCAAGACGGCGCTCCCGGTCGTCGGGATGAACCGCAGCCGACAAATCCTGAAAAGTAAAAGACTCGCCCGGCTTGCGGCCGAAAAAGCGCGCGCAGGTTTCCGATGCTTCGAGTTTGTATTCCGGCAAATGCAGTTCAAGCGCCCCGAGATGACCGGCATTCAGCGCGGTCTGCAGCAGGCCTTCGCTTTCGGTCAGATCGGCGAGGATCGAGCGCGTCTGGTACTGGCGGCGCCTGGCCCGGACCGCAGAGCCGACAATGCTGACAAGCGTCGTCGGATGGAAAGGGCGCTCGATGAAGGTGACATTGCCCAGGATTTGCCCGAGCCGCATCGCATCCGGATTGCGCTCGGGACCGCCACCCTGTCGCGTCAGCAGCACGATCGGGAAATCCGACCACGGCGGCTGGCTGCTCAGCCAATCTACCAATCCCCGGAGATCCGCGGTCTTGATCGCCTCGTCAGCGACGACCGCAAGGCCAGCCCCGCTTTCGATCTCATGGATCAAGCCGGCAAGATCGCTGCAGGTATTGGCGTAATACCCCGCTTCCCTGATGAGCGTAGCGGCCACGGACGAATCGCGCCCGGTCGGTGCGAGAATGACGGCGCGCTCAGACGATGCGCCCGGTTTCACGGCTGCTGCTCCTCGAACAAGTGGCGTTCCTGCAGCAAGGGCTGCCCTTCGTCAACATAAACCGGAACGCCACGCAGAACGCCATGGAAACCGTCCAGCGGTTCACCAATCGTCAGTCCGCGATTGCCGATGCGATATTCGCGAATCGTCGATTCGTGCATGCCGGTACGCTTCTTGATGACCGACATCGCACGCCGCACGCTGCCCAGCGCTTCGAAATAGCGCAGCAGCACAACCGTATCGGCAAGGTACGTGACATCCACCGGCGCCTTCATATCTCCGATCAGTCCATGCTGTGCCACCGTCATGAATGTCGCAGCACCCTGGCGGTTCAGATACTGCAGCAATTCATGTACGTGCAGGATCAGGGAATTTTCTTCGGGCATGGCGGCCTGATAGCCGTTGAGGCTGTCGATCACGACGGTCTTGATCAGGTCGTCATCGACCCGCTTGCGGACGCGATGGGCGAATTCACCGGGGGACAGCTCCGCGGCATCGACCTGCTCGATGAACAGGCTGCCGCTGCGCTGCATTTCCTCGAGATTGATGCCGAGCCCGATCATGCGCGAAAACAACAGCCCGAGCTCTTCGTCGAACACGAACAACGCCGCCCTTTCACCCCGCGCGACCGCCGCGACAATGAAGGTAATCGCGGCCAGCGACTTGCCGGTTCCCGCGGGCCCGAGGATCAGGGTGCTCGATCCCGACTCGACGCCGCCACCCAGCAGCCTGTCGAGCTCCGCGATGCCGCTGGACATCGTGGTTCGCTCAACCGCCCTGCGAAACTCCGAGGCCACCAGCCGCGGAAAGATATTCATCCCGCCGGTCGTGATGGTGGCGTCATGATAGCCGCCGCGAAACTTCACGCCACGATATTTGACGACGCGCGCCCGCCGTCGCTCTGCGCCGTAGGCCGGCGCCAGCTCCTCCAGCCGCACCACGCCGTGTGCCACACTGTGAACGGTCTTGTCCGCAGCCTCGGCGGTCAGATCGTCGAGCAGCATGACAGTGGTATTGAACTTCGCGAAATAATGCTTGAGCGCCAGGATCTGACGCCGATACCGCAGCGAACTTTGCGCCAGCAGCCGGATTTCGGAAAGACTGTCCAGAACCACCCGGGCCGGCCGCGTGCGTTCCACGGCTTCGAATATCTGCTTGGTGGTCTCGCCGAGTTCGAGATCGGACGAATAGAGCAGGCTCTGCTGCTGTTCGGAATCGAGCAGGCTCTCCGGCGGCAACAATTCGTAGATGTCGATACGCTCATCGAGCGCCCAGCCATGGGACGCCGCGCCCTCGCGCAGCTCACGTTCGGTTTCGGACAACGTGACGTAGAGGCACTTTTCGCCGGCGCGCGCGCCTTCCATCAGGAATTGCAGCGCAATGGTGGTTTTGCCGGTGCCGGGCTCGCCTTCGAGCAAAAACAGATGGCCACGCGAAAAGCCGCCGGACAGGATGTCGTCCAGGCCCCACACGCCCGATTTTGCCTTGTCTGTGGGTATTGCAGCTGCGTTCATAAGGCCCCCTAACGGAGGGCAACTCCGGCGATATCAGGGGGTTCCCCGGAGATGGAACCATGAGGGGGAAATTCGGATCACATCCCGCCATTTTCCGGCCAGCAGCCGGAAATTCGTTGGTGACATGGCCAGCGTTGGACGGCCGGCTTCACGGCAAGCGGGGAACGGCGCTCCCCGCCGCAGCGCCATCGCCCGGCCTCATGGCGGTATCAAGCCGCCCCTGCTCGCCTCTCAGCGTGAGCCTTGGTCTTCTCGAAATTATTCGGCACTTCGATATCGACTTCCAGCGTCGACACGGCCGGGCCGCGGTCAAGCTTGACCGTGACCTTGTCAGGATCGAGCTGGATGTGCCGCGAAACCACGGCGAGGATCTCCTCGCGCAGCGTCGCCAGCAGGTCCGGTTGACCGCGCAGGCCGCGCTCGTGCGCCAGCAGAATCTGCAGCCGCTCCCGCGCCACCGGGGCGGTTGCCTTGCGGCCGCTGAACAGGCGAAGCAGATTCATACTCATGCCGCCCTCCGTCCGAGCAATCGGTTCATAAATCCCCTGCGTTCGGCCGGGACGACCATGTCGACGGTTTCGCCCATCAGGCGGCGGACCGCGTCGGTATAGGCGCGGGCCGGCGCACTGGCCACATTGTTCAGGGTGACGGGAGAGCCGACATTCGAGGCGCGAAGCACATCCTGGCTCTCGGGGATGATGCCGAGCAGCGGGGTTGCGAGAATTTCGAGGATGTCATCGATGCTGAGCATCTCGCCGCGCGCCGCGCGCACCGGATCGAACCTTGTGATCAGGATGTGCTTGGTCACCCGCTCGCCCTGCTCCGCCTTGACGGTCTTCGAATCGAGCATCCCGATGATGCGGTCGGAGTCGCGCACCGAGGAGACTTCCGGGTTGGTGACGATCACGGCTTCGTCCGCATAACGCATCGCCAGCATCGCGCCGCGTTCGATGCCTGCGGGACTGTCGCACAGGATCCAGTCGAACTTGGTCCGCAGCTCAGCGATGACCCGGCCGACGCCTTCGTCGGTCAGCGCGTCCTTGTCCCTGGTCTGGGAAGCTGGCAGTAACCACAGATTCTCCAGGCGCTTGTCGCGGATCAGCGCCTGCTGAAGCTTGGCGACGCCCTGCACCACGTTGATGAGGTCGAACACCACGCGCCGTTCCGCGCCCATCACCAGATCGAGGTTGCGCAGGCCGACGTCGAAGTCGATGACGACGACCTTCTCGCCGGCCTGGGCCAGCGCCGCACCGAGCGCGGCCGTGGACGTCGTCTTTCCAACGCCGCCCTTGCCTGATGTAACGACCAGGACCTTTGCCATAATTGATCTCCGTAGCCGATTAATTCAGCGGTGTAATTTTCATGGTGTCGCCTTGCAGCCAGGCCTGGGCCGGGCGATTCCGCAGCGAGGCGTCGATTTCTTCAGCAGTCTGGTAGTAGCCGTCGATGGCGAGCAGTTCCGCCTCGATCTTCTGGCAGTAAATCCTGGCCGACGAATTGCCGTTGACGCCGGCCATCGCCCGGCCGCGCAGCGTGCCGTAAACATGGATCGATCCGCCGGCGACGATTTCCGCGCCTGAGCCTACCGAGCCCAGCACGGTGACGTCGCCATCGGTGAAGACGATCGACTGGCCGGAGCGGACCGGGCTGTCGAGCAGCAGTGAGTTCGGCTTCGGCTTGGCCTCGACCTTTTCTTCGGGCTTTTCCACAGGCTCGGTTCGCGTGATGACGCAGGAACGACCGCCGGTCAGCAGCGGCGGCATGCTGGTCGTGAGCTTCTCGGCATCCACGCCCTCGATCCCCAGCACGCGGATGTTGCGTTCTTCCAGATTATTGACGAGGTGGGTGATGGCCGCGCGGCTGAGGTCCAGCGCCGCCAGGTCGAGCACGACAGGCTTGCCGACGAAGAAGCCGGGCGAACGCGCCAGTGTCGCATCGATCTCCTCGAGCCAGCCGAGAATCGGAATCTCCGGCGTGAACACGAAGGCGACATACGAGCGGCCCCGCATGCGAACCAATTGTCGCGTTGCCCCCGCTGTTGCCTGCATGGTGGTCCACCCATTCCTGGTTACTGAATAATTAAGGATGGGACTGATTTGGTTAATGAGTGATTAATTATGACAACTCATTCAGCGGCCGCGTGGCGCCAGAAGAGCGACACGAGAGCTACCCGAAGTTACAATGAGCGGTGGCGGTTAGCAAAAGTGGTGGCAATTTGATCGGTTTGTGCCGGGCCGGATCGGCTGACAACCCGATCGCCCTCGCGTCAACGCCGCTCGATCACCAGGCTCTGGACGGCGCGGCCGAAATAGCCGCTGCTGTCGGCGAGCCGCGCCATCGCGAGGCCCGCTCCGTCGGGGCCGATCCAGGATTCGGCGTCGAGCAGCATCCAGTCGCCGACCGGCTGGCGCGCGAAATTGACCGTGAGGTCGGCATTGAGAAACGTCCATTGCCGGAAATCCAGCACCGCCGAAGTGCCGTTGCAGAAATCCGCGGCCACCATCGCGCGCATTGCCTGAGACACCGCCGCCCCTTCGACGATCGGGCGATCGACGCGATACCAGATCGCGCCCGGACCCGGCACGCCGAACCGGCCGCGGGCGGCGCGCAGCGACATGCCGGTCACGAACGGGCTGGAAGAAAAATCCGCGGGCTCGACCCGCGACTGCTCCGGTCCCGGCAGCGTGACCTGTTCGATGTCCGCCTCCGGCGGCAATTCGTTGGCCTGCAGCTTGATCTTCAAAACAGTGGCGGCGACCACGACGACGCCGTTGGCGCGAAGTTTTACCGCGCAGAGCTGGATCTTGCGGCCTTCGCGCAGAATCTCGGTCTCGATCGTCAGCGGCGCGACCGGCACCGGTCGCATCAGATCCACCGTCACGCGCGCGATCCGCATCGGTACCGGCGTCGGCAACGCTTCCGCCGCCCAGACCACCAACGCCGCCGGCGGTGAGCCGTGCTGCATGCTCGGATCCCACGGCCCCGCCGCGTGGGGGCTGGTGAGGACGCTGTTGCCGTCCACGCGAAAGATAGCGTCCATCAATCAATGATCCCTTGAGAAGGAAAGCGCTTTTCTGCCCGCTCCGCTCGCGCAAGTCGAGGGCTCGGCGGCACAGACCCCTGTGCGCCATTAGCACGCAACGCACCCACGCCTCGCGTCAAATGAAGGCCATGCCGCCGTTGAGGATGATGGTCTGGCCGGTCATGTAGTCGTTGCCGAGCACCATCGCGACGGCCTGCGCCACTTCCGCAGGTTGCCCCATTCGGCCCAGCGGAATATTGCGCGCAAGATCGGTGCGGCCGCGCATCATGTCGGTTTCGATCAGCGACGGCGCCACATTGTTGACCGTGATCCCCTCCTTCACCAGCCGCGCCGCGTACCCTCGCGTCAGTCCCTCCATGCCGGCCTTGGAGGCGTTGTAGTGCGGGCCGATCGCGCCGGCGCCGCGCGCGGCACCGGAGGAGATGTTGACGATGCGGCCCCATTTACGCGCCCGCATCATCGGCAGCACGGCTTGCGTGCACAGGAATACCGACTTCAGATTGACCGTGATGGTGCGGTCGAAATCGGCCTCGGAAAGTTCGTCGACGCTGCGCACGATCGCGATGCCGGCATTGTTGACGAGGATATCGATCGGGCCGAGGTCGCGGGCGACCTGTTCGACCATTTTAGCGACGGAGTCGGCCTGCGACACATCGGCGGCAACGGCGATGGCGCGGCCACCACTAGCCTTGATTTTGGCGACGACCGCTTCCGCATCATCCGCCCGCTCGCGATAATTCACCGCGGTTGCGGCCCCGAGTTCGGCGAGCGTCATCGCAATGGCGGCGCCGATGCCGCGCGAGCCGCCCGTCACCAGCGCGACACGCGCGCTTAAGTCCTGTTTCGTCATCGGTCCCGTCCGTCGCAAAGCATGGATGGGCGTAACGATATCATTCTCACGCCGCGCCGCTAGCCACGCTCTCCAAGAACGCCTTGACGTTGCTGACCGTACCGGTGTCGGTCGCGACATAACCGGGCAGGCTCGCCACCTCGCGCTGGAACTCGCGGCCCTTCATGATGTCGATGACGCGCCGCATCGGCTCGGTCTCCAGAAATGCGCGCTTGCAGACGAAGAAATAATCCTCGGTCAGCAACCGGATGAAATCGAGCCCGAACTGCCGTGCGGCCGCCTCGACGCCAAAACTGACATCGGCCATGCCGCTGGCGACGTAGGCGGCGACCGCCGCGTGGGTGAATTCCATCTGCTGGGCGCCGTTGATTTTCGCTTCGTCGATCCTGTGCAGGATAAGCAACTGATCGAACAGCAGCCGCGTTCCGGAATCATGATCGCGGTTCACGAAGCGCGCCTTGCTATCAACGATATCCTTGATGGATGCAATTTTGAGCGGGTTGCCCGGTTTGACCATCAGCCCCATTTCGCGCGTCACGAAACTGATGACGCGGTCTTCGCGCGGATCGAGCCATTCCTTGCAGGCCCGGATGCCCTGTGCCCGCAACTCGCCGCGCGGCAGATGCACGCCGGAGAGATCGCAGGCGCCCTGCGCCAGCGACAGCAGCGAATTCTGGTTGCTGACATAGCGCAGATCGACGCCGATCCCGGGTTCGCGGTCGAGCAGTTCGCGCAGTTTCGAGACCGCAAAGCCATGGCTGGCGTGAACGCGGATCACGGACGGACGCTGGTGCAGGAAGGGCTTGATCTCGGTCGCGAGCTCCTGCGCGAGGTTTTCAAGCTGCGGGCCGAGACGCGCCTGCATCCGCTCGCCGGCCCAGACCAGCTTTTCGCCGAACGCGGTCAGCGTCGTGCCCTTGCCGCGCTGGGTCTCGACCAGCGGCACGCCGAAGAAATCCGACCATTGCTCGACCAGATTCCAGACATGGCGATAGGACAGTTGGGCGTGCGTGGCCGCGCTGGTGAGTTTTCCGGTTTTACGGATCTCGTTGAGAATTCCGAGCATCACCACGGCTGTCTGCGGGCTGCCCTCCTTGTGAAATCGCCAGACGGTTTCGATCTCGATGTGGTGCATTGGCGCTCAACCTATGAAGTCGACTGCATATTTTCGCGGTCCATAGGCAGATCATATCATATTTACTGCACCGAATATCCTCCTAGTTTGAGATACAGAAACGGAGGAAATATGATGTCCATTGCATATGATTACACCGCGACGGCGCCTGCGATCGCGGCCGCCAGGCCCCGGTTGCTGCTGATCGACGGCCAGCACGTGCCGTCGATCTCCGGGCGCACCTTCAAGACGCTCAATCCGGCCACCGAACAGGTCATTGCCACCGTGGCCGAAGGCAACGAGGCCGATGTCGATCGCGCCGTCGCCGCGGCCCGCCGGGCCTTCGAAGGCCCCTGGCGCAGCATGCGCGCCTCCGAGCGCGGGCAGATCCTGCTCCGTCTTGCAGAACTGATGAAGAAGCATTCCGACGAAATCGCAGCACTCGAAAGCCTGGATGCCGGCAAGCCGATCTCAGGCGTGCTGCGGCAGGACCTTCCGGCCGCCATCGACACGCTGACCTACTACGCGGGCTGGGCCGACAAGATCCACGGCGAGGTGATCTCGACGCGGGACGATGCGCTGACCTACACGGTGCGCGAGCCGGTCGGCGTGGTCGCGGCGATCGTTCCCTGGAATTTTCCACTGATGATCGGGATGTGGAAACTGGCGCCCGCGCTCGCCTGTGGCTGCACCATCGTGATGAAGCCCGCCGAACTGACCTCGCTGTCGGCGCTGCGGATCGGCGAACTGGCGCTGGAAGCCGGCCTGCCACCGGGCGTGCTCAACATCGTGACCGGCCCCGGCCGGGTCGTCGGCGACGCCTTGGTCAATCATCCTGATGTCGACAAGGTCACGTTCACGGGCTCGCCAGGCGTCGGCCGCGGCATCCTGCGCGGTGCCGCCGGCAACTTCAAACGGGTGTCGCTCGAACTCGGCGGCAAGTCCGCCAACGTGATCTTCGACGACGCCGATATCGAGGCCGCCAGCAAGGCCGCGGCTTCAGGAATCTTCTTCAACGCCGGGCAGGTGTGCTCGGCAGGCTCCCGCGTGCTGGTCCATGAGAAAGTCTACGATGAAGTGGTCGAACGGCTGACGCAACGCGCCCAGTCGATCCGCATCGGCGATCCCGGTGATCGCGCCACGGCGCTGGGTCCGGTGATTTCCGAAAAGCAGATGAAGAGCATCCTCGATTATGTCGATATCGGCCAAAGGGAAGGCGCGCTGCTGACCACCGGCGGGACACGCGTCGGCACCAGCGGCTATTTCATCAGCCCCGCCGTGTTCGCCAATGTCGAACACGAGATGCGCATCTCGCAGGAGGAAATTTTCGGCCCGGTGGTCAGCGTCATCAAGTTCAGAGATGAAGCCGATGCGCTGCGGATCGCCAACGGCACCGCCTACAGCCTCGCGGCCGGGGTGTGGAGCCGCGACATCGGGCGGGTGCAGCGTTTCGCGAAGAATGCAAAGGCCGGAACGGTCTGGATCAACACCTATGGCTATACCGACGTGCGGTTGCCATGGGGTGGCGTGCGCGATTCCGGTTTCGGCCGCGAACACGGCTCAGCCGCGATCGAGAATTTTACCGAGCCGAAAGCGGTGTGGATGAATCTGAACGTGTGATGCTCTACGCGAGAGCATCGCGTTCTTCCCCTCTCCCCTTGTGGGAGAGGGTGGACGCGATGCGGAGCATCGCGGACGGGTGAGGGGTTCTTTCCTCGCCGTAGGGTTCGAAGATGAGGATAGAGACCCCTCATCCGCCTTCGCTGCGCGAAGGCACCTTCTCCCACAAGGGGAGAAGGAAGGTCACAGCGGCGGATCGATCGCCTCTGCGTATTCCTTCTTGAACCTTGCGATCAGTTCGGCCGCTGGCAGAATTTTTTCCACGCTGCCGACGCCCTGGCCACTGCCCCAGATTTCCTTCCAGGCCTTCGGCTTGGCGCGCTCACCCGAAGCATCCGTGCCGAAACTCATCTTGGACGGATCCGAGGTCGGCAGATTGTCGGGATCCATGCCGGCGGCGACGATCGACGGCTTCAGATAGTTGCCGTGCACGCCGGTGAACAGGTTGGAATAGACGATGTCTTCCGCGCCTGAGGCCGTGATCATCTGCTTGTAGCCTTCCACCGCATTGGCCTCCGCCGTGGCGATGAAGGCCGAGCCGATATAGGCGAAGTCGGCACCCAGTATGCGTGCCGCGCGAATGGCCCGGCCGTTGGCAATCGCGCCCGACAATGCGATCGGACCGTCGAACCATTGCCTGGTCTCGGCCACGAAGGCCAATGGCGAGATTTCGCCGGCATGGCCGCCGGCGCCCGCCGACACCAGGACCAGGCCATCGGCGCCCTTCTCAACCGCCTTGTGCGCGAATTTCTGGTTGATGACGTCGTGGAACACGATGCAGCCCCAGCCATGCGCGGCCTGGTTGAGCTCTTCGCGCGCACCGAGCGAGGTGATCATCATCGGCACCTTGTGCTTTTCGCAAAGCGCCAGATCCTGATCGAGCCGGTTGTTCGACTTGTGCACGATCTGGTTCACCGCGAACGGCGCCGAGGGAGCTTCCGGGTGCGCCTTGTCGTGCGCCGCGAGTTCTTCCTTGATCCGCGCCAGCCATTCGTCGAGCAGCGCCGGCGGCCGCGCGTTCAGCGCCGGAAACGATCCGACCACACCCGCCTTGCACTGCGCGATCACGAGATCAGGCACGGAAATGATGAACAGCGGCGCAGCGATGACGGGGATCGACAGACGGCCCTTGAACAAGGCAGGCATGGACATTCGAAGCAATCCTTATGCGTGTTCCGGAACTGGCATGGGCATAACCCGAGAGGTGCCTCAAGAGATGCCAGACGTCATACCAACAAGGCAATCTTTCCAGTGTCAAGTATTGCGTTTTGGCGCTATTTTTTTGCGCATGATCTCCGGGCAAACGCTCCCGAGTTTGTCCCGAGGGAAAACCGGCGCCCGCTTTGCGCTAGAGCCTTTTCCGTTCCGATGGAATCGGAACGGGGCTCTAGATTCTTGTTTTGACGCGTTTTCTTCACGCGAACCGATGTCCACTTCGCTGGAAAACGCTCTAGACGCGGCCCTGCGGGTCCGCATCATACGCTATTGGCATATCGCGCGCGTCACGTAATTTTCGGTCTTGCAGTCGCCCGGTTCGCGCTTGCGGCCCGGGATGAACACTTTCGGCGAGCATTTCTCGGCCGCGTCGGTGTCGAGGCTCTTGCCTTCCCTGTAACCCTTGGTCTGGCACAGTCTGTCGGCCCCCGCCTTGCAGTCCGGCGCGCCATTGGCCGACACCAGGCAGGCCGCGCGTCCTGTGACCATGATCGACGGAAGCGCCAGGTTCGACCGGCTGTCGCCGGTATCCTTTGCAGCATCCCTTGCAGTATCCTTGGCGCGGGTGTTGGGGTCGGTCTCGCCCGGGCTCTTCAGGCTCGGCAGCATCGATTTGGACTTCTCGAGCAGCTTGCCGATTTCATTGATCAGGCCGGGATTTTCCGGCTGCGGCGGCGGTTCGATCTGCTGCGGCGCCGGTCCTTGCGGCACCGGCTGCTGGGCCGGTGACTGCACGCCGAGCGAGGGCTGAGACGCGCCTTGCGACCAGCCGACGTCCGAGGCGAGCGCCAGCATCGACAGCGCGAGGCAAGCGGCCGCGAACGCCGTCCCGAATGACTTGAAAAGATGGCCGATTCGATCAGGCATGGAGCGAGCGTAGCCTGAAGCGTGCATGTTCTGAAGCCTTTGGGCCGGCAAGTCGCCCCGCGCGCAGGTCAGACCAATTTGACCGCGATGACGAACCCGAGCACCAGCACCGCGGCGCCGATCGCAACCCAGAGGCCGAGGCGCTTTTCCAGCTCGCTGCGAATGAGGTCGCCGTAACGGTTGAGCAGGATCGCGACCACGAAGAACCGGCCGCCCCGCGCGATGATCGAGCACAGGATGAACAGCCAGATATTGTAGCCGGCGAACCCTGACGTGATCGTGACAAGCTTGTAGGGGATCGGGGTCAGCCCCTTGCCGATAATGATCAGCGCGCCCCATTCGGCATAGGACTGCCGGAACGCTTCGACCTTGCCGCTGAGACCATAGACGTTGATCAGCCACTGCCCGACCGAGTCGTAGAGCAACGCGCCGATCGCGTATCCGACCACGCCGCCGGCCACCGAGGCGATCGTGCACACGGTCGCGAACCACCATGCCCGCTTCGGCCGCGCCAGCGACATCGGCAGCAGCATGACGTCGGGAGGGATCGGGAAGAAGGAGCTTTCAGCGAACGATACCGCCGCCAAAATCCAGAGCGCGTAGGGCTTGTCGGCGGCGCCGATGAACCAGTCGTAAGATCGTTTAAGCATGGCCGCATGAACCATCATGGAGCGGATTTGTCCATGCCGGCAAACGACTGAATTTTGGAAGATTTAGTGCCGCTTTCGCAGGCTGCGGCCTTCCAGCGCGACAATTCGCCGCCGAACCGCAGGTGGTGTCACCGCTTTGGGTAACGCCTTGGCGGAGGCCTCCTTGTCACGAAGCGCTTTGGGCGCCTTGACCGTCGATTTCGGCAGCTTCTCGGCGATGCCGAGCATCAGCTCGCGCCGCGCCATCTCGCGCCAGACATCCTCGGGCTTGACGCCGGCGGCCGCCCACAGAACGGTCAGGTTGTAGAGTAGATCAGCACTCTCGCGGACCACCGCATCAGTGTCGCCGTTGACGGCGTCGATCACGACTTCGATGGCTTCCTCGGCCAGCTTCTTGGCCATCTTGGCCGGGCCGCGCTGAAACAGCCGCGCCGTTCGCGAAATTGCCGGATCGAGATCCCTGGCCGCGAGCACCGCCTGATAGAGCCGTTCGAGCGAATCACTCATCCCTCAAACCTAATCGAAAGCCGTGGCCAGCGTGTTAACGGCCGACTTGACAACCAAAAAAAATCCACCGGCCGGTGCGGCCGGTGGATTCGTGTTTAACAGCGGCCTTAGCAACGCGCGCAATTACAAGGCGTTGGAATTACCAGGCGTTGGGATTCTTGTAGCCGCCATAGTACTGGTTACCGCCGCCGTAATAGCCACCGCCGTAGTACGGGCCGCCGCCGTAATAGGCCGGGGGAGCAGCGTAATAGGCCGGGCCGCCGTCGTAATAACCATAGCTGTCACCGTAATAAGCTCGGCGGTTCTGGGTGGCCGCAATCGCGATACCGGTGCCGACGATGCCGGCGAAGGCCGCAGCCGCCGCAGCGCCACCGCCGCCATAATATCTCCTGCCGCGCGAGCTGAAGTCCGTCGCGTCGCTGGTGCCGGTCGTGGCCGTTACGCCCTTGGCGGGCGCGGAGCCTGCGAAAGCTGCCGACGGCTGGTAGGCCGTCAGCGCTACCGCGACAACCGTCGCCACCGCGCCGGCGCGGCCGATCGATGAAAACACTCCTGATCGTGCAAACATCTCAATATCCTCCGTGGGAGCTTGGCCTGACAGGCCTCGAATTGCTAACCACCGAGCGGATATTAGGTTCCCCAAACCAAATGCAAGCTGAACGATCTCTGGCCAAATCGTGGCAGTCATCGCCCGTTCACGTTGGATGCGACAGAATGCCTGCGTTTAAGGCTTGTAATGCCGGTGTTCTTGTCCTGAAACAGACCTGCGATCCAACAATGGCCCACGCGGCAACTTGTCCCATCTCCCAGTGACGTAAGCTCTATGCGTGCACGCCGAACCAACGCCCTTCGCTCGATGCTGGCCTCGCTTGCAGGCCTTTGCGGAGTGGTGTGCTTTGGTGCGGGGCCGAGCCTTGCCGCGGACGAACCACGGCCGCCGCTCGCGATCCAGTTCTCGCTCGACCGGCCGATCGATGCGACGGACGCGCCGTTCGTGATGGCGGCCACCGGCGGCCTGTTCACCGCCGAGGGGCTCGCCGTCACCATCAACATCGCCAGCGGATCGCCGGATGCGATCGCGCGCGTCGCAGCGGGCACCAGCGATTTCGCGCTGGTCGACATCAACGCGCTGGTGCGCTTTCGCGACAAGGACAAGCAGGGCGTCCCGCCGGTCAAGGCGGTGTTCGTGCTGTTCAACAAGGCACCCTACGCCATCATCGCCCGCAAGAGCCGCGGCGTCCGGGCGCTGTCGGACATCGAAGGCAAGAATCTCGGCGTCGCCGAGGGCGATCTTTCGATCCGGCTATGGCCGGCGGTGGCGAAGCAGAACGGCATCAAGATCGCGAGCGTCAAGCAAAGCAATATCAGCGCCGCGGTGCGCGAGCCGATGCTGTCGGCGGGCCAGATCGATGCCGTCACCGGATTTTCCTATCTGTCGGCGATCAACCTGAAAGACCGTGGCGTGCCGGCCGACGATCTGGCGGTCTTGAAATTCGCCGACTATGGCTGCGACGCCTATGGTTTCGCCATTGTCGTCAACCCGGCGCTGGCGGCGGCCAAGCCGGAAGCCGTGAAGGGATTTGTGCGGGCGGTGATCGGCGGCACGCACCTGGCCGTCAAGGACCCCGCGGCCGCAGTGACCGAGATCGTCAACCGCATGGACGGCGGCTCGCGCGATCTGGAGCTCGAACGGCTGAGCGCCATCCTGCGCGACAATATCCTGACCGGCGAGGTCAGGCGCAACGGCATCGGCGGCATCGATGTTGCGAGGTTCGAGCGGTCGATCGATCAGCTCGCGGAAGGCTTCAAATTCCAGAAGCGGCCGGTAGCAGCTGATATTTTCGACGACCAGTTCCTGCCCCCGGTCAACGGCCGGCTGATCAATTGAGTAAAAGTCGCGCGGACGCTGGTTCTCGGCGGCGATCCCTGATTAGAATGCGGCTCGACTGATCGCCCCGTTGCCCCTCCAGTGCTTGCGGCATGTCCATGATTCGCCTTTACACCCGCGTGCTCGAGCTGCTCGGCAAGGAGGCGCGGCTGGGCTGGATTCTGGCCGGCGCCAATCTGCTGCTGGCCGGCGCGCAATTCGCCGAGCCCGTGCTGTTCGGCAAGATCATCGACGTGCTCTCCGGCAAGGCGGCGCCGGGTCCGCTGTCGTCGTCAGGGGCCTGGCCGCTGCTGGGGGCCTGGGTCGCGTTCGGACTGTTCACCATCGCCTGCAGCGCCCTCGTCGCGCTCCATGCCGACAAGCTGGCGCACCGCCAGCGCCAGGCGGTGCTGACCGACTATTTCGAACACATCATGCAGCTGCCACTGACCTTCCACACCGGCACCCATTCCGGGCGGTTGATGAAGGTGATGCTGAACGGCACGGATTCACTGTGGCGGCTCTGGCTCGGATTCTTCCGCGAACATTTTGCCGCGATCATGTCGCTGGTGGTGCTGCTGCCGCTGTCGCTCTACATCAACTGGCGGATGGCGATCCTGTTGTTCCTGCTGTGCGTGATATTCACGGTGCTGACCACGCTGGTGGTGCGCAAGACCTATGGCATGCAGAGCGAGGTGGAGGAGCATTACTCAAACCTCTCTGCGCGCGCTTCCGACGCGCTCGGCAACGTCGCGCTGGTGCAGAGCTTCGTGCGCATCGACGCCGAGGTGCAGGGCCTGCGCTACGTCGCCGACAAGCTGCTCGCGGTGCAGATGCCGGTGCTCGGCTGGTGGGCGCTGGTCACCGTGATCACCCGCGCCTCCACCACCATCACCGTGCTCGCGATCTTCACCGTCGGCATCTATCTGCACCAGCAGGGGCTGACCACGGTCGGCGAGATCGTGATGTTCGTTTCTTTCGCGACCATGCTGATCCAGAAGCTCGAACAGGTGGTGAGCTTCATCAACAGCGTGTTCATGGAAGCGCCGCGCCTGCAGGAATTCTTCGACGTGCTGGACGCCGTGCCCGCGGTGCGCGACCGGCCCGGCGCCGTCGACACCGGGCGGCTCTCGGGCCTGGTCGAATTCAACGACGTCTCGTTCTCCTATGACGGCAAGCGGCCCGCGATCGAGGATCTTTCCTTCACCGCCTTGCCCGGCCAGACCATCGCGCTGGTCGGCCCGACCGGCGCCGGCAAATCGACGGCGATCGCGCTGCTGCATCGCGCGTTCGATCCGCAGTCCGGCATCATCAAGATTGACGGCATGGATATCCGCGCCCTGAAGCTGACGGCGCTGCGGCGGAATATCGGCGTGGTGTTCCAGGAGGCGCTGCTGTTCAACCGCTCGCTCGCCGACAATCTGCGCGTCGGCAAACCGGACGCCACTGAAGAGGAAATGCGCATCGCGGCGTCGCGGGCGCAGGCGCTCGAATTCATCGAACGCAGCGACAAGAAATTCGAGACCCATGCCGGCGAGCGTGGCCGCATGCTGTCCGGCGGCGAACGGCAACGGCTGTCGATCGCGCGCGCGCTGTTGAAGGACCCGCCGATCCTGATCCTCGACGAGGCCACCAGCGCGCTCGACGCGGTCACCGAGGCAAAAGTCAACGCCGCTCTCGACGAAGTGATGAAGGGCCGCACCACCTTCGTGATCGCGCACCGGCTTTCGACCATCCGCAACGCGACGCGCATCCTGGTGTTCGACAACGGCCACGTGATCGAAAGCGGAACTTTCGATGAACTGGTGGCCAAAGGCGGCCGCTTCGCGGAACTCGCGCGGGCCCAGTTCATGGTGCAGGCCGACGCGCGGGCCAGCATTGAGGCACAATAGCCCGCCCCTGCGCCATCCGCATTGAATTATCGGCGAAATTGCGCCTTTTCGTCCACGATTTAATTGCCCGGCCTCTGTTCTCGATCAACGAGCCGGTATAGGTTTGCAACCGCCGTGAGCGACGGCGCAAATTTGGTTTCAAGATCGCACGCTTGAAACCCGAACGTCAGATTTCAGGACCTCCTTCGAAGGCGGGTCTCAAAGGACCGGAACGCAAAAGTGCATTTTCTTCGCCCGCTGCTTCGCCATCCATTGTTGAACCTGATCCTGCTCGTCGCCGCGCTTGCGGTCGCAACGCCCCGCGCCGCGCATGCCGAGGCGTTGCTGGTGGTCGAAGCCGAAACCGGCAAGGTGTTGCAGGCCGAAAATGCGACGATGCCCTGGTATCCGGCCTCGGTGACCAAGATCATGACGGCTTACGTCACGCTCAAAGCCGTCAAGGAAGGACGCCTGCGCCTAGACAGCGTGCTGACGGTTTCGCCGGTGGCAGCCTCGCAATCGCCGTCGAAGATGGGCTTCAAGCCGGGCACGCAAGTCACCGTCGAAAACGCGCTGGCGATGGTGATGGTGAAGTCGGCCAACGACATGGCCGTGGTGCTCGCCGAAGGCGTCGGCGGCTCCGTCGACGGCTTCTCGGGGATGATGAACGCGACCGCGCAGCGGCTCGGCATGACGCAGACGAGCTACGTCAATCCGAACGGCCTGCCCGCCGATGGCCAGATCACCTCGGCGCGCGATCTTGCGATTTTGGCGCGTGCCGTGATTCGCGATCTGCCCGAATACGAATATTTCATGCACATCCCGGCGATCCGTTTCGGCCGCCGCACCACCAACAATTTCAACAAGCTGATCGGCCGCTATGCCGGCGCCGACGGCTTCAAGACCGGCTTCATCTGCGCGTCCGGATACAATCTGGTGGCCTCGGCGACACGCGACGGCAAGCGGCTGATCGCGGTCGTGCTCGGCTCGACCTCCGGCCAGGCGCGCGCGGTGCGCGCCGCCCAGCTCTTGGAGCGCGGCTTTGCCAGCAACGGGCTGGGATGGTTGCGACCCTCGCTCGGCACCGTCGACAATCTGGTGCCGATCGACGCCACGCCGCCGAACCTGCGCGAGGAGATGTGCAACGGCCGGCGCAAGCGGCCCGCCACCGACGAGGATGCGGACACGACAGTGGCCACCGGTGGGGGCGAAAGCCCGGCGCTGGCGTTCTTTTCCGCTGGACTGCAGGCGCCGACGGCAAAACCCTCGGAGCTGCTCGCCGCGGCGTACACGGCTGGCGAGCCCATGGTGGTCTATACCGGCCCGAAGAAGACCGGCACGGAGCTGATTGCCGCCGTGGCCGCGGATGACCAGAAGCAGGTTACGCGGCGCGGAAAGAAATCGCGGGTCGCGGCGAAGAAGCCGGACGCGGACAAGGCCAAGACTGAAGCCAAGTCTGAGGCCAAGTCTGAGGCCAAGACCGCCGCCAGGACCGAGGCCACAAAACCCGCGCCCAAGCCGGCCGCGGCCCGGCACGCGAATGTCAAACCGGACACCGCCGCCACAAAGCCTGCTGCCGCCACAAAGCCTGCTGCCGCCGCAAAACCTGCCGCAGCTGCCAAGCCCGCCGCCAGGCCTGCCGAGAAGCCTGCCGCTTCGGGCGATAAGCCGGCCGCGAAGCCCGCCAAGCCCAAGGCCGCCGCAAAACCTAAGAGCGAATCCAAACCGGCTGGTTAACAGGCCCGCAAGGCCCCGCAATCAGGCGGTTTTCACCCGTTCCGGACGTGGACTTGTCGATTCCCAATGCGTCGATAGCGCGCAGCCGCTTGCCATCGGCGGCGGCATTCTCAATACTGCCCAAAACAAGGCATCCCGGCCCAAGAATTCGAGAAATCGGGAACTAACCAGAGGGGAAATACCATGGAGCGGATCTGGCTCAAGCAATATCCGGCCGGCGTGCCCGCCGATATCGACGTCAATCAGTACTCGTCGCTCGTCGAGTTGCTGGAAGAGAGCTTCAAGAAGTTCGCCGACCGCAAGGCGTTCATCTGCATGGACAAGTCGATCAACTACCGCGACCTCGACCAGATGTCGGCTGCCCTTGGCGCCTATCTGCAGAGCAAGGGCCTGCAAAAGGGCGCCCGCGTCGCGCTGATGATGCCGAACGTGCTGCAGTATCCGGTCTCGACCGCCGCCGTGCTGCGCGCCGGCTATGCGGTGGTGAACGTCAACCCGCTCTACACCCCGCGCGAGCTCGAACATCAGCTCAAGGATTCCGGCGCCGAGGCGATCGTGGTGCTGGAGAATTTCGCCACCACGGTGCAGCAGGTGATCGCCAGGACCGCGGTCAAGCATGTGATCGTCGGCAGCATGGGCGACCTGCTCGGCTTCAAGGGCGTGATCGTCAATCTGGTGGTCCGCAAGGTGAAGAAGATGGTGCCGGCCTGGTCGATCCCGGGCGCGGTTTCGTTCAACGACGCGCTGGCCGCCGGCCGCGGCATGAAGCTCAACAAGCCGCAGCTCAGCCGCGATGACGTCGCCTTCCTGCAATATACCGGCGGCACCACAGGCGTTTCCAAGGGCGCGACGCTGCTCCACCGCAACATCCTCGCCAACGTGCTGCAGAACGACGCCTGGCTGCAGCCGGCGCTGAAGAAGCCGCCGCATGTCGACGAACTGTTCATCGTCTGCGCACTGCCGCTCTATCACATCTTCGCGCTGACGGCGTGCTTCCTGCTCGGGGTGCGGGCCGGCGGCGTCAATCTGTTGATCCCGAACCCGCGCGACATGCAGGGCTTCATCAAGGAGCTGATGAAATACCAGGTCAACAGCTTCCCGGCGGTCAACACGCTGTATAACGGCCTGTTGAACTCGCCCGGTTTCGAGAAGGTCGATTTCTCCAAGCTGAAGACCTCGTTCGGCGGCGGCATGGCAACGCAAAAGGCCGTGGCCGAGAAATGGCTCAAGGTCACCGGCTGCGCACTGTCGGAAGGCTACGGCCTATCGGAAACCTCGCCGACGCTGACCTGCAACCCGGCCGACACCGACAAGTTCTCCGGTTCGATCGGCATTCCCGTGCCCTCGACCTACCTCTCGATCCGCGACGACGACGGCAAGGAAGTGCCGCTCGGCGAAGCCGGCGAGATCTGCGCCAAGGGTCCGCAGGTGATGGCCGGCTACTGGAACCGGCCGGAAGAGACCGCGAACGTCATGACGGCGGACGGCTTCTTCCGCACCGGCGACATCGGCGTGATGACGCCGGACGGCTACACCAAGATCGTCGACCGCAAGAAGGACATGATCCTGGTCTCCGGCTTCAACGTCTATCCGAACGAGATCGAGGAAGTGATCGCCAGCCATCCGGGCGTGCTGGAATGCGCCGTGATCGGCGTCCAGGACGCAAAATCGGGCGAAGCGGTCAAGGCCTTCATCGTCAAGAAGGACCCGAACCTCACGGCCGACGACGTCATCAAGTTCTGCGGCACGCAGCTGACCGCCTACAAGGTCCCCAAGCAGATCGAGTTCAGGGCCGACCTGCCCAAGACCAATGTCGGCAAGATCCTGCGCCGCGAGCTGCGCGACGAAAAGAAGGCCGCGGCCTGAAGGCCAATGCTATCTTCTTATTTTGACGCGTTTTCTTTACGCGAACCGGTACCCACTTCGCTTGAAAACGCTCTAGCGCGAGCGTCCGATCATGTCTGACGCTCGCGAGCCTGTGCCGGCTGACATCCTCAGATTCTGGCGCGAAGCCGGCCACGACCGCTGGTACAAGCGCGACGATGCGTTCGACGCGGAAGTGCGTCAGCGGTATCTCGAGCTGTGGCGGAAGGCGGCCGCAGGCGAGTTGTCGTCCTGGGAAGCCAGCGATGACGGCGCGCTGGCGCTCACCATCGTGCTCGACCAGTTTCCCCGCAACATGTTTCGTGGTGACGCCCTGACCTATGCGAGCGACAGGCTGGCGCGCGACGTCGCCGCCCGCGCCATCGACCGGGGCACCGACAAGCGCATCGACCCGGCGTTGCTCGAATTCCTCTATCTACCGTTCATGCATTCGGAACATTTGCCCGACCAGCTGCGCTGCATCGAACTGTTCGGCGGCACGGCCAATACCGAAAACAGGGAATACGCCGAGCATCACGCCGACATCATCCGCCGGTTCGGGCGCTTTCCGCACCGTAACCGCATCCTGGAGCGCGAAACGACGCCTGAAGAACAGGCATTCCTCGACGCCGGCGGCTTTACCGGCTGATGACAGAACAGTGAAGGCACGGCGGCATTGCCGTTTCCGGGACACCGAATATTGTGCCGGTCATCCGCAAAGGTTAGTCTTGTTTTGACGCGTTTTCTTCACGCGAACCGGTACCCACTTCGCTCGAAAACGCTATAAGACCCATCCGCACATTGAGGGAGAATTGACGATGACGATCCAAGTTGGCGACAAGCTGCCGGAAGCCAAGTTTCGCGTGATGACGGCTGAAGGGCCGCAGGTCAAAACCACCGACGATATTTTCAAGGGCAAGAAGGTCGCGCTGTTCGCGGTGCCCGGCGCCTATACCGGCACCTGCCACAAGATGCATCTGCCGAGCATCTTCCTCAACGCCTACGCCATCAAGGACAAGGGCGTGAACACCATCGCGATCGTCTCCGTCAACGACGCCTTCGTGATGAACGCATGGAAGCGCGACACCGACCAGCGCGACGAAGCCATCTTCCTGGCCGACGGCAATGCCGACTTCACCAAGGCGATCGGCATGGAGCTTGACGCGTCCGGCAACGGCCTCGGCATCCGCTCCAAGCGCTATTCGATGCTGGTGGAAGACGGCGTGGTCAAGAAGCTCAACCTCGAGCCGGCCCCCGGCAAGGTCGAAGTTTCCGGCGGCGATACGCTGCTGGGGCAGCTGTAAGAGCTGCGCTCGCACATATCTTCCCTTCTCCCCTTGTGGGAGAAGGTGGCATAGGCGGCCTCCGGCCGCCGTTCTTAGAACGCCGATGCGTTGCATCGGCTATGGCGCCGGATGAGGGGTCTCTATCCGTAGAGGGAGTTGCATCCGCGGAGAGAACCCTCACCCGTCCGCGATGCTTTGCATCTGCCCTGCTCCGGCGTGGGATCTTGCTGGTATTGACCAGAGAAGATGTACGGCTGCTTTGCCGCGAAGGAGAGGAGCTGCGCCGCAGGCTCCTTGATTTCCCAGTAGCTCTTGCCCGCGTCGTCGAGCGCACGAATTTTCAGGTGCTCGAAGGGCTCGCCTATGTCCTCTTCCAGCAGGAAGCCAGACACGTCGCGCTCATGGAGCCGCTGCATGATGCAGACAATAGGCGTATCCGGCCGAGCCCGGCGCGAGCGGACGGTTTGCGCAAGCTGGGTATTCGCGTGCTCCCGGAGAACATCGCTTTCCGCGTTGGCGGGCTTGATGGGGTCGTCAATGAGGATGGCGCCCTGGAACCCGTCACCCACCAACCGGCCGGCACGGAAGCCGGTCACCTGCCCATCGGTGGACGTGGCGTACATCCCGCCCGCCACCTTCGTCCCTTCGAGGACGTTCCACTGCGCTTTGGCTTTGGCGTCTGGCGCAATCGCCATCGGCCAAAGTTCCTGAAACTCTTCAGAGCTGATGACTTGCGCGTGGTGGCGCTGTTCAGCGTGGCCAGCGTGTCAGAGTAAGAGAGGTGCAGATTCCGACACCAGCTGTTCTTGGCTTCAGCCCACGCGGCGAAGTTGATGACGGCCAACTCCGTTTTACTGGAGCCGGGCGGGCAGTTCACCAGCAGCCGCGGTATCTCCCCCCGGTGGACCGCCTCTAGGTGCTCGCAAATCTCCTCATGGTGCCAGTTGACCATGAACTTCGACCCGAACCGGGCCTTGAACATAAAGCGGGTGAAGAAGAGGAGGCTTTGCTCAGCCAGGGCGCGTGCGACGGCAATCTCTTCCGGCGTCACGCATCACACGTCCTCATTGATTTTCTTGGCAATCGCCGCTGCCGTCTTAGAATCGAGGGCGAAGGTAGGCCCGCCAACCGGCTTCCCGTTGGCGCCTGTCACCTCGTGTCGGTCGCGCCAGTTCTCAGGGTCACGGTTTTTCAGCCAGAATATGCCTGCCGCCGTTTCAGGGGGATAATGCTCTGTGTAAGGGACAACCAGCGCCGAGCCGTTGGCGTTGAATATCTTCACGGCCGGGCCTTCATAGCCCACCGCCCTTTGGTAAAGGCTCCTCACAACACGGGCGTCAGCTTCGGCCTTGGCATCCTTGAGGGACTTAAGAAACTCAGGATACTTCTTCTTCCATGCGTTCAGCGTCACAACGCTCGTACCGAAGAATTCTGCAATGTCCTTATCGATCGCACCGAGCAAACAGAGCTTAGCGGCTTGCTGGATATACTCGGGCTTGAAGCCTGTCGGCCGCCCCGCCCCGGTGTTCTTATTCCCCACCCAGGTATTATGCACACAGCATCGGGATTGTTGGCAATCAGTTCTTGCAAGGCCAATTCGATCAGTCGTTTACGGCAAAGTCCGTCAGTTTCCAGCCGGAACTATCCTTGCCAAAAACGTAGATGAGCGAGTCGCAAAAGGCAGAATAACTGACTTTGTCCTTCTGCTTGTCCATGACGGGTTTCTGCTTGGCAAGACACGCCCGATGTGCCGGTTTGAAAGCGCCTCTCCAGATCACAGGGAAGTCAGCCTCTTGCCGCAGATCATAGAGTAGGACCGGATATTTGATCATCTGCGATACGGCCTTCTGATCGCTCTTGGCGACTGCAGCTTTGAATTGCATCCAGAACGCTGCGAAACCGTCATCGCTCCCCGCCGCCAGCGCCGGTCCCGCTGATATAAGCAAACCAGCCACAAGCAGTCCCCTCCTGACTAGCGATCCAATCGAACTCATATTCGCCTCTCCGTCGCTTGTTCGGTGCCGCCGCTGTCGGGTTTGAAACAGGTCAGGCCTCGCCCCATACCGAGAATATCGTTACTTTTGTCGAAGAGAAGAACCGATGGGTTCAACAAGCAATAGCGCCCCGGAGGGCGCCGTTCTAAATAACCACGCGGGCCGCGCCACCGGTCATCAGGTTCGCTGGTGACTGTTGAAGCGGAGCGTCTAGACCAATCTTCACTCCCTGTATTCGTTCTATTTCAATGTTGAGCGCGCGCAGGTCAACATTCACGCTCTCCCACAAGGGGAGAGGGAAACAGAGGGCAGCTCCCCGAAACCTACGCCTTCAACCGTGCCATCGCGACGCCGTCGCGGGCCAGCTGATCGGCACGTTCGTTCTCGTCGTGACCGGCGTGGCCCTTGATCCAGTGCCAGCGTACTTCATGCGCCTTCAGCGCCGCGTCGAGGCGCTGCCACAGGTCGACATTCTTGACCGGCTTCTTGTCGGACGTGCGCCAGCCGTTCCGCTTCCAGCCGTGGATCCACTCCGTGATCCCCTTGCGCACATATTGGCTGTCGGTGGTGAGGTCGACGACGCAGGCTTTCTTCAGTGCTTCCAGCGCCGAGATCGCCGCCATCAATTCCATGCGGTTGTTGGTGGTGTGCGCTTCGCCGCCCTTCAATTCCTTTTCGGTGTCGCCGAATTTCAGGATCGCACCCCAGCCGCCGGGGCCGGGATTGCCCGAGCAGGCGCCGTCGGTGAAGACCGTGACATGCGGCTTGGAATCGCTCACGCAGCGCATCCCGCCTGCATCAGGCCGTAATCGCGCGCGGACTGGACGCTCTGGTGGAAGCGCAGCTTGCGGACATATTCGAGCGGGTCTTTCGGCTTCACCAGCGCGCCCGGCGGCACGTCGAGGAAATCGACCAGACGCGTCAGCAAAAAGCGCAGCGCGGAGCCGCGCGCCAATAGCGGCAGCGCATCCTGCTCCGCATCGGACAATTTCCGTTCGCGGCCATAGGCGCCGAGCAGCGCCCGCGCCTTGGTGACGTTGAAGGAATGATCCGGCTCGAAGCACCACGCGTTGAGGCAGATCGCGACGTCGTAGGCCAGGATATCGTTGCAGGAAAACGGGAAGTCGATCAGCCCGGACAGCTTGTCGCCGAGGAAGAAGACGTTGTCATTGAAGAGATCGCCATGGATGACGCCGAGCGGCAGATCCTTTGGCCAGTTCGCCTCGAGGTGATCGAGTTCGCGGGCGATGAAATCGCCCAAGCCCGGCTGCACGGTGTCGGCACGCGGCGCCGACAGGTCGAACAGCGGCCGCCATCCCTCGACCGACAGCGGATTTTTCCGGACAAGAGGAAAGTCGCCGCCCGCCAGATGCATTTTGGCGAGCGCCCCGCCGACGCCGCTGCAATGCGCGGCGTTGGGCCGCCGCGGCCACATGCCTTCGAGGAAATTGATGATCGCAGCAGGCCGCCCGACGAGATGGCTGTAGACTTCGCCCTGGCGGTTTTTCGCCGGCTGCGGGCAATGCACGCCGCGCTCGGCCAGATGCGCCATCAGCGACAGGAAGTAAGGCAGATCGTCCACCGCCACGCGCTTTTCATACAGCGTGAGGATGTAGGCGCCCTTGCTGGTGTGCATCAGGAAGTTGGAATTCTCGACGCCTTCGGCGATGCCCTTGTAGGAGAGCAATTCGCCGATATCGTAACTCTTGAGGAACTCCGCGAGGTCTTCGGCGGCAACGTCCGTGTAAACCGCCATGTAGTGTCCCTTTGATCCCGAAGTTCGCACGCCCCCGCGGCCCCTTGGATGCGAACTTCGGGATCAAAGGGACACCAGAAAAATCTTATTACTAGTGCGCCCTAAGCTGCGTCGGGCCGCAGCGAACGCGGCAGCGGGAAGAATTCGTTTTCTTCCGCGGCCGAGACCGTCTCCACATGCAGCGTATAGCGCTCGGCGAACGCGCCCATGATCTCCTCGACGATCACTTCCGGCGCGGAGGCGCCCGCCGTGATGCCGAGGCTCTTGATGCCTTCGAACCGCGACCAGTCGAGATCGCTGGCGCGCTGCGCCAGCACCGAGACCGGGCAGCCCTCGCGCTCGGCGACTTCGCGCAGGCGCTGCGAGTTCGACGAGTTGGGCGCACCGACCACGATCAGGGCGTCAACCACCGGCGCCACCTTCTTCACCGCAAGCTGGCGGTTGGTGGTGGCGTAGCAGATGTCTTCCTTGTGCGGGCCGGAGATGTTCGGGAAACGCTCCTTCAGCATCGCGACGATTTCGGCGGTGTCGTCGATCGACAGCGTCGTCTGGGTCACGAAGGCAAGGTTGTCCGGGTTCTTCGGCGTGAACGTCTTGGCGTCTTCGTTGGTCTCGATCAGCGTCACCGCGCCCGGCGGCAACTGGCCGAGCGTGCCGACCACTTCCGGATGATGGGAATGCCCGATCAGCAGGATTTCACGGCCACGCTTGAAATGGATCGCGGCCTCGCGGTGCACCTTGGTGACCAGCGGGCAGGTGGCATCCAGCGAGAAGAAATTGCGCGCGCGGGCGTCCGCCGGAACCGACTTCGGCACGCCGTGGGCGGAGAACACCACCGGTGCGTTGGTATTGTCGGGAATTTCGGCCAGTTCCTCGACAAAGATCGCGCCCTTGGTCCTCAGGCTGTCCACGACATAGCGGTTATGCACGATCTCGTGGCGGACATAGACGGGGGCGCCATAGATCGCGAGCGCCCGCTCGACGGTGTCGATTGCCCGTACCACGCCGGCACAGAAGCCGCGGGGGGAACAAAGCACGATTTTCAGGTCGGGTTTGGCTGACGCTGACAAGGAAGACATGGGGGCTATCTCAGGGACCGAATCACCCCTCGCCAGTGGGCGGGGAACGGCCAATTCGTATAAGGACTTGGGGCTGCTTTTGGGCGCTGTCAAGGCACTTTAGCAGGCCATTGCGCCAATAGGCCCTCAAGGGGTATATAGGCCCGGAATTCCCGTCATCCCCGATGACCGCAGACTTCGCCTCCAAAAGAGGTGGGCGAGGCACAAAGGAGATTTGCCATGAGCAATGCACCGCTGATGCCAAAGGCGACTGCCGTGTGGCTGGTTGATAATACCGCGCTGACCTTCGACCAGGTGGCCGACTTCACCAAAATGCACCCCCTGGAGGTCCGCGCCATCGCCGACGGCGACGCCGCGCAGGGCATCAAGGGCATGGACCCGATTTCGACCGGCCAATTGAGCCGCGACGAGATCGAAAGGGGCGAAAAGGACCCGAATTACCGCCTCAAGCTCGGCGAGAGCAAGGTTACCCTGCCCCCGGCGGCCAAGAAAAAGGGCCCGCGCTACACCCCGGTGTCGCGCCGCCATGAGCGGCCGAGCGCGATCCTCTGGCTGGTGCGCAACCATCCCGAGCTGAAGGACGCCCAGATCATGCGCCTGGTCGGCACCACCAAGACCACCATTGCCTCAGTCCGCGACCGCACCCACTGGAACGCCTCGACCCTGACCCCGATGGACCCGGTGACATTGGGCCTGTGCTCGCAGATCGAGCTCGATTTCGAGGTGCAGCGCGCCGCCAAGGAAAAGCCGGTTCCCGCGGCCTACGGCGGCGCCACCCTGCTGCCGGCCTCCGAGACCACCAAGAAGGAGCCGGAATTCGAGCCGACCGAAAAGCAGCGCGACGACCTCAACGTGGATGCGGTGTTTGCGAAGTTGAAGGGGATCGGCGGCAAGAAGCAGGACGACGAAGAGGAATAGGTTTCCTGTATTCCGATTACGGGATTTCAAACGCGGCGGGGCAACCTGCCGCGTTTTTGTATTGGCAGGCTTTTGTATTTCAATGCCTAGGTGCTCAACCGTATTTCAGTTTCATGAACAAAACTCCGCCGGCCAGCACGATCGTGATGGCATTGGCGACGATCAACGGTCCATCTCCGGAAAGCAGGCCGTACACCAGCCACAGCAGGATGCCGACCACCATGACGAGAAACATTCCGAGCGAAATGTCCTCCGTCGAGCGGGTTCGCCAGACTTTTACGAATTGCGGGACGTAAGCGAGCGTCGTGCACGTTGCGGCGGCAAAGCCCAGCAGCTTGATGGCAATCGGTTCCATGGGGTTCTTATAACATCGATTCGAAGAATGAGCGGTAGTTGGCTGCGTGCCTCGCTGCGGCGAGCTTCCCTCACGCCTTCTTCAAGAACTCCGTGCGCAGCACCAGGCCCTTGACCTTGTCGGTGCGGCCTTCGATCTCGTCTTCGTTGTCGGTGAGGCGGATGTTCTTGATCACGGTGCCGCGCTTCAGCACGGTGGACGAGCCCTTCAGCTTCAGGTCCTTGATCAGCGTGACGGTGTCGCCCTCGGCCAGCAGCGCGCCGTTGGAATCTCTGACCTTGATGTCCACAAAAGTGTCTTTCCAAAAAAGTTGAAGTGCCTCTTCCTTCCTTCTCCCCTTGTGGGAGAAGGTGGCGCGCGAAGCGCGCCGGATGAGGGGTCTCTATCCTAATCCAAGGTGTACCGTGGTGAGAGAACCCCTCACCCGTCTTCGCTTCGCGAAGCCACCCTCTCCCACAAGGGGAGAGGGGAAGAAAGAGTCGCTCAGCCCAGTTCGATCTCGTCGTTAATCTCGTGCGTGAGGCTGACGCCGCCGAGCGTCAGCGTCATCTTGGCCGGCAGCTTCTCGTTGCCCTTGAGGCGGCCGCTGGCGACGGCGTCGCGGACCGCTTTTTCGATTTCGCGCTGCGAGGTGATGCCGACCTTCTTGAGAAAGCCGCGCAGGCTGGTGTTGAAAACGTCTTCGTTCATGATGACCTCCTGATCACGGCCTGGTCGGATTGTTCAGCATCTGCTCGGCGAGGTTTCGCTGGGCACGGTCGGTGCGGGCGTTGGCGTTGCCGCGCTGCACGTCGCGGTTCTTGCGGCAGATGACATAGTCGTTCGACCCCGGCGCCACGTTGTTGGCGCGGCAGAACGCATCGTCGTCGGCGCTGCTATCGGCCATGGTCGGCTGGCCCTTCTCCAGGCAGCCGGCGAGCAGCGGGGCGGTGAGTAGCAGCGCGATGAGAAGTCGAGCGGGGTTATGTCGCATGACTGATCCATGGGTCCGGTTTCGTCATTGCCGGGCTTGACCCGGCAATCCATCGAAATCAAGGCATTTTGCCCGAAATGAAACCCCGTCATTCCGGGATGGTGCGCTAGCACCAGACCCGGAATCTCGAGATTCCGGGTTCGATGCTTCGCATCGCCCCGGAATGACGGCGCTAGCAGCTACACCCTGCCCTTCAGCGCGTCGCCGATTTCGTCGAGCACCTTGGGATCCTCGATGGTCGCCGGCATGGTCCAGGCATCGCCATCGGCGATTTTCTTGATGGTGCCGCGCAAGATCTTTCCGGAGCGGGTTTTGGGCAGGCGACCGACCGTGATCGCAAGCTTGAAGGCGGCGACCGGGCCGAGCTTGTCGCGCACCAGCGCCACGACTTCTTTCTCGACCTCCGCCGGGCTCTTCGAAACCCCGGCCTTCAGCACCAGAAAACCGCAGGGCACCTCGCCCTTGATCGCATCCTTGATGCCGAGCACGGCGCATTCGGCGACGTCGGGATGCGAGGCCAGGATTTCCTCCATGCCGCCGGTGGAAAGCCGGTGGCCGGCGACGTTGATGATGTCGTCGGTGCGGCCCATCACGAACACGTAGCCGTCTTCGTCCTTGTAGCCGGCATCGGAGGTTTTGTAATAGCCGGGAAATTCAGTGAGATAGGCTTCCCTGAAACGCGCCTCCTGCTCCCACAGCGTCGGCAGGCAGGCCGGCGGCATCGGCAGTTTGATGACGATCGAGCCCATGGTGCCCGCGGGCACCGGTCTTGCCGCCTCGTCGACCACATCGACCTGATAGCCCGGCATCGGCACCGTCGGCGAACCGTGCTTGACCGGCAGCATGCCGAGCCCCACCGGATTGCCGGCGATGCACCAGCCGGTTTCGGTCTGCCACCAGTGATCGATGACAGGCACCTTCAACTGCTGCTCCGCCCATTCCACCGTCGGCGGATCGGCGCGTTCACCGGCGAGAAAAAGCGTTCGAAATTTCGACAGGTCGTATTTGCGGATGAAGGTGCCATCAGGGTCTTCCTTCTTGATGGCGCGGAACGCGGTCGGTGCGGTGAAGAAGGCGACCGCCTGGTGCTCGGAGATCACACGCCAGAACGCGCCGGCGTCCGGCGTGCCGACCGGCTTGCCCTCGTACATGATCGAGGTCGCGCCATGGATCAGCGGCCCGTAAATGATGTAGCTGTGGCCGACCACCCAGCCGATGTCGGAGCCGCACCACCAGACCTCGGCGGGCTTGACGCCGTAGAGGTTGAACATCGACCATTTCAGCGCGACCAGATGCCCGCCATTGTCGCGCACCACGCCCTTCGGAATCCCCGTGGTGCCCGAGGTGTAGAGGATGTAGAGCGGATCTGTCGCCTTGACCGGCACGCAGGGCGCGGTTTTGCCGGCATCGAGCGCAGCGCTACGCAATTGCGCCCAGTCGTGGTCGCGGCCATCGTTAAGTTCGCAGGCCTGTTGCGGCCGCTGCAGGATCACGCAGGTTTGCGGCTTAACGCTCGACAGCCGGATCGCCTCGTCGAGCAGCGGCTTGTATTGCACGATGCGGCCGGGCTCGATACCGCAGCTCGCCGAGAAGATCAGCTTTGGCTTCGCATCCTCGATCCGGCTCGCGAGCTCTTTCGCCGCAAAGCCGCCGAACACCACCGAATGAACCGCGCCGATCCGCGCGCAGGCCAGCATCGCGAACACGGCCTCCGCCACCATCGGCATATAGAGGATGACGCGATCACCCTTGGTGACGCCAAAATCCTGCATGACGGCCGCGAGCGTCTGCACCTCCTGCAGCATCTGCGCATATGTAAATTTGGTGACCGCGTTGGTCAGCGGCGAGTCGTGGATCAGCGCCACCTGATCGGCGCGCCCGCCTGCAACATGGCGGTCGAGCGCGTTGTAGCAGGTGTTGACGACGCCATCCGTGAACCAGCGGCCGTAGGGTCCCATCGTGGGATCGAAGATTTTCTTCGGCGCCTCGATCCAGTCGATTTCGCGTGCCGCCTCGGCCCAGAAGCCTTCGGGATCCCTCAGCGAGCTGGCGTGGATTTCGTGGTACCGGCTTTTGTCGTCGACGTTCATGGCGCGCTCCCGGTCTGTCGCCTCCTCCTTCATTATGCCCGGGCTTGTCCCGGGCATCCACGCTCCTTGCTCACCATTGGAGAAGCGAGACGTGGATGGCCGCGACAAGCCCGGCCATTACGGCGGGCGACAATCATATTTGCCACGCATTGTCACGGGAAGCGGCGCCAGATCAAGCCGGAACAGCTTGGCGATCGGCTAAAGCCCGACCACCATTCAGCGCGACTCAATCGCCAGCAATTGGTCTAGCCGTTCCTTCATGGCCCTGCGCAAATCGTAACCCGGCTGGCCGAAGGCGGCGCTGCGGCGGGCGACGAAATCATCCTGCTCACGCTGCAGGGCACGGGCGCGCGGGCTGTCGGCACTCGCATCGCGGACCACCTTGGTGTTCACGGCACTGATCTCGCGGTCAAACTTGGCAAGGTCCGGACTGGCGCAGATCGCCTTTTCCACCGGCTGCTTCGTGGTGGCGCAGTTGAAGCTCGGCTTGTTGTAGACCGCCATCAGCGCGCCGAGACGCTCGAGTTCCTGCGCCAGCGATTTGTAATTGCCGCGCGCGGTGGGATGCTCCGGGTTGAGCTTGATCGCCACGCCAAAGTCCTGCAATGCCCTCGGCCGGTCGCCCTTCTTGCGCCAGAGTTCGCCGCGCGCGTTGAAGATATCGGCCAGCGCCGGATCGAGCCGCAGCACGCCGTCATAATCGGCAATGGCGCGGTCGATCAGATCCTTGCGATCGTTGGCGCCGCCGCGCGCGATCAATGCCTTGATGCGGTCGGACCTCGCGGTCTTTTCGTTGCCGATCAACGCGCCGCAAATGCTGATGGTCTTGTCGTCGTCATTGGCCGCCGCCGCCGCAATGCAAGGCGCGGGATCGACTTGCGGATCCCTGGCTGGCTCGGCGCCGGTTGCAAAGGCGGCTTGCCCGAACGCCGTCCACAGCAGGGAAGCGACGACGATATTGCGGATGATAGGACAACCTCGCATCAACAGACCCGGAAAAACGCTCTCGACGACGGACAATCCTAGCAAGCGAGGTGCGCTTCCGACAGCGGCCAACGCGAATTTCGTCAGCCGTTCGAAACCCGATTCTGGCTGAAACATGACGTCCGGGAAGCCGCGCTTTTCGCGTGCAAGTGTGTCTATCCATTGAAGAATTTTCGTTGAACCTTTCCCCTTCCCAATCGACTCAAAACCATGGCCATCCTGACCGACACGACTCCGCCGCGCGCGATCGCGTATTCCCAAACCGGCTATTTTTACTTCTACATGGCGCTGGCCTGCACGGCCGTCGCGTTTCTCGGCTTTGCCCGGACCTATTGGCTGCCGATGATGTCGCGATCGCTGTCAGCCTCGCCCGTCGTCCATTTTCACGGCCTGCTGTTTTTTGCCTGGTCGCTCTACTTTGCGTTCCAGACCTGGCTCGCCGCATCGGGAAATGTCACCCGGCACCGCGCAATCGGAATGATCGGCGTGTCGCTGGCGACCGCGATGACGATTTTCGGCTTCCTGGTTGCGGTCAACGCGATGAAGCGGTCGGCGGCGGCGGGGCTGACCAGCGCAGGCATCGCGTTTGCGATCGTCCCGCTCAGCGGCATTCTTTTCTTTGCGGTGGTGTTCGCGCTGGCCATTGCGAACATCCGCCGGGGCGAAACCCACAAGCGGTTGATGCTGCTGGCCGGCATTTCGCTGCTGGATGCGGCCGTGGCGCGCTGGTTTCTCACCTTCCTGGCGCCTCCCGGGCCGCTCGGCCCGCCGCCGGTGCCGGTCACCATCCCGCCGGCCTTGGTCGCCTATCTGCTGCTCGTGGTTGCCATCGTGCACGACTGGCGCACGCGCGGCCGCCCGCATCCGGTCTATATCTATGGCGGCGCCGCGCTGATCGCCGTCAAGCTGCTGAACTGGCCGATCAGCATGACGCCGATGTGGCACTCCTTTGCCGGCGGCATATTGGCGATGGCGCAGTAGCGGAAGCCCGAACCCGCGCTTGGCTTATGCCGACCTCGCCGTCATCCCGCCATCGACCACGAGTTCGAGCCCGGTGACGTAGCGGGATTCGTCGGAAGCCAAAAACAGCGCCGCATTGGCGACATCCCAGGCGTCGCCCATGTGCCCCATCGGCACTTGCGAATCCCTGGCCCGCCACATCGCCTCGACATCGCCCTTGGCATAACTCGCCGCAAGCCCTGCGGAGTGCTCGACCATCGGCGTTTTCATCAAGCCCGGCAGAATGCAGTTCACCCGGACATGATCGGCTGCGAACTGCACCGCCGTGGTGCGCGTCATCTGGTTCATCGCCGCCTTCGACGCCCCATAGGAGACGTAGGAAATGCCGACGTGACGGATCGAGGCGATCGACGAAATATTGATGATCGAGCCGCCGCCCTGTTTCTGCATCACCGGAATAACGTGCTTCATGGCGAGGAAGGCGCTCTTGAGGTTGACCGCGAACACGCGGTCCCATTCGGACTCCGTCGTCTCGACCACGCTGCCCATCTCGGCAATACCGACATTGTTGTCGAGCACATCGATACGGCCATAGGTCTTCAGGCACGCCGCCACCATCGCCTCGACTTCGGCGGCGCGCGAGACGTCGGCGGTGAAGGCCGCCGCCTTGCCGCCCTCGCCCGTGATGATCTTCACGGTCTCTTCGGCCGCCGCCGCGTTGCGATCGACGCAGAACACCTGCGCACCCTCGCGAGCAAAAGTCACCGCGGTCGCCTTGCCGTTGCCCCAGCCGGGCCCGATCGAACCCGCGCCGACCACCATCGCCGTCTTGCCCTTGAGCCGTTCCATCGACTTCTCTCCCCTTGATTTGGCCGGAAGTTGAACGGGCATAGGCCCGCGGTCAACCCATCCAGCGCGTGGCGGCCGATGCAACCCTCGCATGGATGTAACCATCCCAAAGTCTCTCGATTTAAGCCCTTGCCACGCCTGCCCAAACCGGCATGAATGCGCCGCCATTGAAGGCCCGGCGATCCAGCCGGGAAGTGAAAGAGCGCTCCGGGGGAAGCATGGCCGCACAGGGTCAACCACCAGGCAATTCGTTGCCCAATGACGACGTCGTCGCCGTTTCCGACGAAGCGCTGCATAAGGCTGAATTGTTCATCGAGGCCGAGGAAGGCGCGGCCAACCGCCTGATGGGATGGGCGGGACGGATCTCGACCACCATTGCGGTGGTGATGAGCCTGTTCCACCTCTATGCGGCCTACGCAATCGTTCCGACCCAGGAACTGCGCTACACCCACGTCGCCTTCACGCTGGTGCTGAGCTTCCTGCTGTTTCCGCTGGCGACGCGGTTTCGCAACCGGGTGCGCTGGTGGGACGTGGTGCCGGGCATCTTTGCGGTCGCGACCATCGTCTATGCGCTGTGGGGCGGCGAGGACTTTACCGACCGCGCCACCTCGCCCGACCGCTGGGACGTCATCGTCGGCGTCGTCTTCATCGTGCTCGTGCTGGAAGCGACGCGGCGCACCACCGGGCTGATCATGCCCGTCGTGGCCGTATTGTTCATCGCCTATGCGATGCTTGGACCGCATCTGCCGGCGCCATGGACCCATCGCGGCTACGATCTGCCCCGGCTGGTCGGTCATCTCTTCATCACCCTGGAAGGTATTTTCGGTGTCGCGGTCGACGTGTCGGCGACCCTGATCATCCTGTTCACGATCTATGGCGCGTTCCTGGCGCAATCCGGTGCCGGCAAGTTCTTCATCGATTTCTCGCTGGCACTGATGGGCGGCAAGGCGAACAGCGCCGGCAGAACCGTCGTGCTGTCCTCGTTCCTGCTCGGCGGCCCCTCCGGATCCGGCGTCGCCACGACAGTGATGATCGGCACCGTGGCCTCCCCGATGCTGGCCAAGGCCGGCTTTGAGAAAAACGCCGCCGGCGGCTTGCTGGCGGCCGGCGGCCTCGGCGCCATCCTGTCGCCGCCGGTGCTCGGCGCCGCGGCCTTCCTGATCGCCGAGTTTCTCAAGATCAGCTATCTCGACGTGATCTGGATGGCGACGATCCCGACCTGTCTTTATTACATGTCGCTGCTGTTCATGGTCGAACTGGACGCGAAAAAATTCGGCGCCAAGGAAGTCAACTTCACGCCGGAGATGTCGCTCGGGCAGATGACCCGGCGCTACGGCTTTCATTTCATCTCGCTGCTCGCCGTGGTCGTGTTCATGGTGATCGGCTATTCGCCGTCGCTGTCGGTGTTTTATGCCATCGTCGTGACCTTCGCGCTGAGCTTCCTGCGCAAGGAAACCGCGCTGGTGCCGAGCAAACTGGTAAAGGCGTTGGCGGAAGGCTCGACCGGCGCGCTGAATGCGGCGACCACCTGCGCCTGCGCCGGCATCGTGGTCGGCATCGTGACGCTGACCGGTCTCGGTCTCAAATTCTCAGCGATCGTGATCAGCTATGCCGGCGGCAGCCTGCTGCTGACGGCGATCTACACCTCGCTGATCGTGTGGATCATCGGCCTCGCGGTGCCGGTGACCGCCTCCTACATCATCTGCGCGGTGATCGCCGCACCGGCGCTGATCAAACTCGGCGTGCCCGATTACGCCGCGCACATGTTCATCTTCTATTACGCCGTGCTGTCGGAGGTATCGCCGCCGACCGCGCTGTCGCCGTTTGCGGCCGCCGCCATCACCGGCGGCGATCCCTACAAGACCACGCTGCAGTCCTGGAAATACACCTTGCCGGCGTTCCTGGTGCCGTTCGTGTTCGTGCTCGATCCGCAGGGCGTCGGATTGCTGCTCGCAATCCCCAAGGGCGGATCATGGCTCGACATCCTCGAAATCACGATCAAGACGACCCTGGGACTGCTGGCGCTGGCCTCAGTTGCCCAGAACTGGGCGCTGCGACAAAATACGCGGGTCGAGGGCGGCCTGCTTCTGCTATCCGGATTGCTGCTGGTATTTCCGAGTTTGATCGAGGCGATCGTCGAATGGATGATCGGCCGCGATATCAGCTACACTTACGTGCCCGGGCTGATCATCGGCTTCGGCGTGTTGCTGTGGCAGTCGAGAACGCGGGCGCCGAAACGACCGGCGCTTACAACTTAAGTCCAAGAATAACGTCAAGGATAGGGTCAAGGGAGTAATTGAGATGAAAATAATGAAAAAGACCGTGGCCGTGCTGGCTGTGACTGTTGCGGCCGGACTCGCCTTCGCGGGCATCGTCCATGCCCAGCAGAAGACGATGTCGATCGGTACCGGCGGAACCGGCGGCGTCTACTATCCGCTTGGCGGCGCCGTCGCCAACGTTCTGTCGAAGAGCCTTCCCAACGTGCAGGCGACGGCCGAGGTCACCGGCGGCTCGATCGACAATCTCAAGCTGATCGGCACCGGGCAGAGCGAGATGGGCTTCACCATGGCCGATGCCGCGCTCGACGCGCTGCAGGGCCAGGACAAGTTCAAGAGCGGCAAGCTGCCGCTGCAGGCGCTGCTCGTGGTCTATCCGAACCGCATGCACGTGGTGACCATCGAAGGCACTGGCATCAACACCATGGCCGATCTCAAGGGCAAGCGCGTCTCGACGGGTTCTCCGGGCGGCGCGACCGAAGTGATGGCGTTCCGCGTCATCGAAGCCGCCGGTCTCGACAAGGACAAGGACATGAAGCGCGAGCGGCTCGGCGTCGCTGAATCCGTCAACGCCATCAAGGACCGCAAGATCGACGCGTTCTTCTGGGTCGGCGGCATTCCGACCGCGGCCGTGACCGATCTGGCGGCCACGCCCGGCTTGAAGATGAAGCTGGTCGACCACGGCGATCTTGCCGAGAAGATGAATGCCAAGTACGGCAAGCTCTACACTTCAAGCAAGATCAAGGCGGGCTCCTATCCCGGCTACGACAAGGACAATTCCATCGCCGAGGTCTGGAACCTGATCGTGACCGGCGACAAGATGAGCAACGACGACGCCTACACGATCGTCAAGACGCTGGTGGAGAAGAAGGCCGACATCGTTGCCGTGCACAAGGAAGCCGAGAGCTTCTCGCTCGACAACCAGGTGCAGGACCGCTCGCCGATCCCGTTCCATCCCGGTGCGCTGAAGTATTTCAAGGAAAAAGGCATCGGCGGCTAAGCCGGCTTCCAACATTCGATCGATTGAGTTTGACCGCGGTCTGCAAGGACCGCGGTCATTTCTTTGGTCGGATGGAACCTGACGGCTGCAGAATAGTTTGCTGGCAGGCCCAACCGCGAGTGAGCTTTGGCGCGCGCCAACCCATTTGACTTCGAGCGCCCGCTGGATGCGCTGAATTTCTTTCTCGCCGATGTGCGGGACGGCCTCGGCCCCTATCTTGCGATTTACCTCCTGACCGAACAGAAATGGGACGAGGCCTCGATCGGCGTCGTGATGTCGGTGGCCGCACTCGCCGGCATCATTGCCCAGACACCTGCCGGCGCACTGATCGACCGCAGCACGGCCAAGCGTGCGCTGATGGTCGCAGCCGCGATCCTCGTCACGCTGGCGTGCCTCACGCTGCCGCTGATCCAGCGGTTTGAACTGGTGGCCGCAACGCAGGCGGTCGCGGCGGCCGCGGGCGCCATCTTCGCGCCGGCCGTCGCCGCGGTGACGCTGGGCATCGTCGGGCCGAAGGCATTTGCGCGCCGGACCGGACGCAACGAAGCCTTCAATCATGCCGGCAATGCCGTCGCGGCGGCCATCGCCGGTATTACGGCCTACTCATTCGGACCTGTTGTGGTGTTCTGGCTGCTGGCCGCGATGGCGACGGCCAGTATCCTCGCAACATTGTCCATTCCCGCCGATGCGATCGACGATCACGTCGCGCGCGGCCTCGACGATCAGACGGAACGGGGACCGGGCGCGCACGACAAGCCTTCGGGGTTTCAGGTGCTGCTGACCTGCAGGCCACTCCTGATCTTCGCGCTGGCGACGGTGGCATTCCACTTTTCGAACGCGGCAATGTTGCCGTTAGTCGGGCAGAAGCTGGCGTTGGTCAACCGCGACCTCGGCACCACGCTGATGTCGGTCTGCATTGTCGCGGCCCAAATCGTCATGGTGCCGGTGGCATTGCTGGTCGGACACAAGGCCGACACTTGGGGACGCAAGCCGATTTTCGCCGCCGCGCTGGCAGTGCTGGCGCTACGCGGCGCGCTCTATCCCCTCTCGGACAACCCGTATTGGCTGGTGTCCGTGCAGTTGCTCGACGGCGTTGGCGCCGGGATCTTCGGCGCACTGTTTCCGCTCGTGGTCGCCGACCTGACGCGCGGCACCGGACATTTCAACGTCAGCCAGGGCGCCATCGCAACCGCCGCGGGGCTCGGCGGCGCGTTGAGCACCGCGGTCGCCGGCTTCATCATCGTCAAGGCCGGCTACAGCGCAGCATTCCTGTTTCTCGCTGGCGTTGCCGCTGTCGGCCTGATCGGGTTTTGCGCCATGATGCCGGAGACCGCGAGGCATGACGCCGACGGGGGTGGTGGTCGCGCCGATTAACCAATACGGTCCGCCGAAATTCTGGAGGGACCGCCATGACTTCGAAGATTATCCATCCGTACCGCCTCAACCGCCGCGCTGTGCTGACCGGCGCCGCTGCCTTTGGCGGTATGTCGCTGTTGCCGCGCCGGGCGGGCGCCGATCAATGGCCGACACGGCCGGTGAAACTGGTCGTGCCGTTCGCGGCCGGCGGCACTACCGACATTTTGGCGCGCGTGGTCGCGGCAAAAGTTTCCGAGGAATTCGGCCAGCAATTCATCGTCGAAAACAAGACCGGCGCCGGCGGCAACATCGCGGCTGAATTCGTCGCGAAGGCCGAGCCCGACGGATACACGTTCGTGGTGGGAACGCCGGGCACCCACGCCATCAACCAGTTCGTGTTCAAGAACATGAACTACGACCAGGCCAGGGATATCGCTCCGGTCATCATCATCGCGCGGGTACCCAATCTTTGTTCGGTCACCAATTCGCTGCCGGTGAAATCGGTTGCGGAGCTGATCGCCTATGCCAAATCGAAGCCGGGCGAGTTGTTCTACGGCACGCCGGGTCTCGGCAGCACCGCGCATGTCTCGACCGAATTGTTCAAGTCGATGACCGGCGTCGAGATGACCCATGTGCCCTACAAGGGCAGCGCCCCCGCACTGACCGACCTGATCGCCGGCCGCGTGCAACTGACGATCGACAATCTGCCGGCCTCGCAGCCATTCGCCGAATCCAACTCGATCCGTCCACTGGCGGTCTCCTCCGCCAAGCGCTGGCCGGGTCTGCCTGATCTGCCGACGATCGCGGAAGCCGGCGTACCCGGTTACGAGGCGTCCTCCTGGTTCACCATCGGCGCGCCGGCCAAGACGTCGAAGGAGATCATCGACAGGCTCAACGCCAGCGTCGACAAGTTTCTCAAGACCGACGACGGCATCGCGCGGCTGCGCAAGCTCGGCGCCGAGCCCGCCGGCGGGTCGCCCGCGGACATGCAAGCTTACGTGCTGGCGGAAACCGAGAAGTGGGGCAAGGTGGCCAAGTTCGCCGGCATCAAGCCCGAGTGACGATCGCATTCCGCACGCCCCGCCTGCGATGAAGCGTTTCTTCTGTTCGGCACGAACATAAACTGTGGTCGCGCCGACAAGCGACCACAGGCGTTAACGCGCGTCCAGCAATGAAACAGCGCACAAATGCACGCATCCGTTCATAGCGCATGCCCACGACAGCAACGAGCACGGATCGGTCTCCATCGGGCTCACGAGTTGCCATGTTACAGCCAGATGACTTGCCGCTTTCGTTACAATTCTAGTTTCATTGGCGGCTTTAACCTTACCCGCGCATTCATCACCGCGTCCCTAAAACTCCATGATTAGCGCCGCCGCGCGGATGTACGACTAGCGTCGATATCTGTGCAGGGGGACGGAATGAATCTGATCAATGCTAACGCGCATGCGCGCACCGGTGGCTTCGGGCTGCGAAGGGTGATGCCCCGGGCCTGCGTGGCCGATGCCAAGAAACACCTGCGACTGTTCCTCTCTGACGCGCTCGAGGAACTCGGCTTCATCACCAGCGCATGCGCTTGTGCAAGCGAGTTGGCGGGAGTGCTTGACGCACAACAGCCCGACCTCGTCGTGCTCGGCGTGTCCGTCAACGGGACCGAAGTCGGCGAAATTCTCGAAGTTCTGGTCCGGAAAAATTTCGGCGGCAAGGTGCTCATTATCGGCCCACCGGACTCGATTATGGTAAAGGCGGTTCGGCAAATTGCCGAGGAATACGATATCGCGATGCTGCCCTCGCTGCCGACGCCCTTCAGCGCCGGAACGTTGCGGGCCAGCGTCGCTTCACTGCTGCCCACCGAACCGGCGCCGAGCCCGGCGGTGGACGTGGCCGAGGCGCTGAAGGCCGGGTGGCTCGAATTGTGGTATCAGCAAAAGATCAATGCGCGCACCCTGGTTCCGAGCGGCGCGGAGGCGCTGGTGCGGATGCGACATCCCGCCTGGGGGGTCGTTCCACCGGCGTATTTCATTCCGGACGACAAGGATCCGCATTATCGCGCGCTGTCCGAGTTCGTGATCGGCCGCGCGATCGAGGATTGGCATTACCTTCTGGAGCAGCAAGGTCCGGTTGATCTCTCGATCAACCTGCCGGTTTCGTTTTTAAGGGGCCGCGAGACGGTGCGCGACCTGTGTCTCGGAATGCCCGACCATCCCGCATTCGGCGGTTTGATCATCGAGATCGACAGCGCCGAGGTGATGGACAATCTGGATCTCGTGATCGACGTCGCCAGACAGGTGCGCCTGCATAATATCGCGATTGCCGTCGACAATGTCGGCCCGGAATGGCCGGCGCTCCTGGGGCTCCGGAACTTTCCATTCGTCGAGCTGAAGGTCGATCATCAGTTTGTCACCGGCTGCGCGGATGACCGCTTGAAGCAGACCGTATGCCGCCACATCGTCGAGCTGGCGCAGGACCATGGTGCGCGCGCTATCGCCCAGGGGGTCGAAACCCGCACCGATTTTCTCGCCGCGCATGACATGGGCTTCGATCTGGTCCAGGGCTATCTGTTCAGCAAGCCGCTCGGGGTCAAGAAATTTGCCCGCTCGCCCCACGTGCTGCCATCCCCCTCCAGGCAAAAGCCGTGAGGGATCGTTCGGCCCGACTCAGCCGAACTTCATCAAGAACTGGCTCACGGATGAACCAGCCGCGTGCGCGCGCGGCCATGTTCATCGAAATTCCCGTCCGCGAGCCACGCGGCGATGGCGGCGCGGCGCAACGGCCATTCGGCGGCGATGATCGAGTGCCACGCCACGTCGCAGCGACGCCCCTTGCTGAGGGCCGAGCCACGCCATGTCCCCTCCGGCATAAAACCGTAGCGCGCCGCCGCGTTCAGCGACGCCTGGTTTGCCGCGTTGCAGCGCCAGACCAGCCGCTGGTACTGCAATTCCTCCATCGCATATTGCATCAGGAGAAAGATCGCTTCGGTCGCGGCCCGGGTTCGCTGCAGCCGCGGCGAAAACCAGATCGCCCCGATTTCGATCGCACCCTCGGCCGGGTAGATATCGCACAGCGATAGCCAGCCTTGAGCCACGCCGCTGCTGTTGGGCCGCACCACCCAGAACGGCTGATCCGCCCGCCCGGCCAATTCGGTGACCAGCGCCAGCAAGTCGCACTGCTGCGCGAACGGCCCGTAACGCAAATAGGCAAAGGACGCGTCGGCGCCCTGCGCGGCGTGCCAGAGCTCGTCCGCGTGTCCGACGCGAAGCGGTTCGAGGGACACCGCGCGTCCCTCGAACGGAAGCCGTTCAGGAAACGGCCAGGGCGGTGGTGGCGAGCCCGGCGCGGAGGGGGCGGCTGTCACGCCCGCCGCCCATCAATCGAACTTCATGTCGAGACATTTCGAGATGTCGGAGCCGAGGCCGGACGAGATGATGATGCAGCCGCGCACCTTGCGCGCATTGTTGTCGCTGGCCCACACCGCATAGCCGCCGGGTCCGAAGAACGAGTTGGTGTTCGGCGGTTCGGTTTCGGTGGCGTCGAACGAATAGTTCGAATCGGTCTCGAAGATGCGGGGCTTCTTGGCGCAGTTGCCGTCCGCCTGCACGTTGATGACTTCCTTGTTGTCGCGCGTCAGCGCCAGCGTGACCTGGCAGCGGAAATATTCCGAGGTCTTGATGTTGAAGACATACGCGTACGATCTGCAGGTCGCGGTGTTGAGCTTGCCGGGGCTCAGGCCGCGGCTGCAGGCAATCCGCTGGTTGTTGCTGAGCTTGAATTCGTCGGCCTGGACCGCGGAGGCCAGCGTCATGAACGACAGCGCAACACCAAAACCGATCTTCACGACGAGGTTCATCCGAATCATCCCTATAAACGTTTCTGGCAATAGCGCGTTTGTAACCGGAAACCGGAACATAGTCGCGAAGTCGAAGGCGGGAAATCACAAAGTCACAGAGAAGGCGTGATGCGGCAAAGGCACCATTGACGGAATAATGACGTTCGTGATTTGTTCAATGAGATGGGACGGAAGCCAATTTGGCCGCTGGGAGGGATGACGATGACGAGAATTTCAACCAAAACCTTTTTGATCGCGGCCGCGCTCAGCGTGCTGACGTCGTCAGCATTCGCACAGGCCGCCGCACCGACGCCCTGGGAACTGAAGTCCGACATGGGCTATGCCTACGGCAAGGACGGCAAGACGCTCGCGTACAAGTTGGGCACCAGCAATGCCGGCACACTGCTGAAGGGCGCCAAGAAAGTGCCGAAGGGCACGCTGTTCTTCGTCGGAGAGAACGGCCAGCTTTACATGCGGACCGGCCCCTACCTCGAAGACGACGGCAAGTTCAAGTTCGGCTCGAATTGAGGGCTGAGCCCACCTATGTCGTCCCGGCCTTGAGCCGGGACCCATACTCCGCGGCGCCTGTAGTTCAAGGAAGGTATCTAACGCCACTGCCCAACGATGGGACTCGGCGTATGGGTCCCGGCCTTCGCCGGGACGACGACATCGCAAGCTTTACTAAAACGCCGCCGCCAGTTCCTTCGCACCTGGCTTGCCGCTGTTGACGTCCATCCGCTCGTCGGTGATCGCAAGCAGTTTTGCCACCGTGTTGTGGCGGATCGCGACCGGGTTACGCTCGTAGCCACCGCGCTGGAAGAAATTCGAGGTCGGCACCTGCTCGCGCATCGCCTGCGGCATCGTCACCATGTCGAGACCGGTGCTGTCGCCGGTCAGGTTCATCATCTCGAGTTCGGCGGCGCTGAGCGGTCTGGTATAGCCCTTGGCGCGCGCGAACAGCACCGAGGTCAGCAGCTTGTGGGTCTGCAGCAGCGGGCCGACGTCGATGTCCAGTACCATGGCGTGGACCCCCCAGCCCTGCGGCGTGTTGGCGAGCTTCTCGTGCTCCGACCATTGCACCGGCACCGAGCGCGTGAACGCCACCATCCGCTTCAATACCGCCAGTTTGTGATCCATCGCCTTGCGCGCCGGTCCTGACAGGCCGGAGGCCTTTTCCGTCAACGCCTTGACGATGTCATGCCCCTGTTCGGCGAGCAGCGAGACGGTGTTGGTGGTGAGCAACTGGTTGTAACCAACCGCCGTCGAGATCGCGCGCGAGCCCGGGCGCGAGGAACTCAATCCGGATTGCATGTCGTGATTGCCGTTGCCGCCGGTCTCGAACGAATAGACCCGCACGATCTGCTCGCGCGTCAGCCCGGAAGCCAATGCGACGCGGCCATAGGCGCGCTTGAACTCGACCTCGCTGGCCGGCCGCTGCGGCGTAAACTGAAAATGCGCCGCGGCGGCTTGCAGGAAATCGGCGACCACCGGAAGGGGCTTGCGCTCGCGGGGCTTGTCGTCGGGCTCCGGATCCACCGGCCGCTTCGGCCCGTCGTACAGTGGCGGTTGCGTCAGCACATAATCATCGAGCGTGATGGCCTGGCGCTCGCGCCGCTTGGCGTTGCGGCCGCGCCGCTTTTCGGCAATCGCGGTCCAGTAGGGTTCGGCTTCCTGCTCGAACGCGGCGCGCGCGGCCTGATATTCCTTCAGCTTGCGGCGATATTCCGCGATCGCCTGCGGCGAGGCCGCCTGCGCCATCGCATCCACCGTTGAGGCCGGCAGCGCGTCCAAGGCCAAAGCCGGCGGCCCGCCCGCGGGAAGCGCGAGCGCGACAAGGCAGAAATAAAGGCGAATCAATTGCAGGCGCATGGCCCCGTTGTATCAATTGCCGGGCTCAAGTCAGTTAACAAAGTGCCCGAAACGGCGGGACGCTGGGCCGCTCACTCCTGCTCGACGCCGCTGGTCTTGATCAGTTGCGACCACTTCTTTTCGTCCTTGTCGATGAATTCGGCGTAATCCTCCGGCGTGCCCGGCGTGATCTCGGTGCCGTCATTGGCCAATTGCCTTTTGACCTCGTCGGAGCCAAGCGCATCGCGCAGCACCTTGTTGAGCTTGTCGATGATGGGCCGCGGCGTGCCGGCAGGCGCCGCGAGGCCGTAATACAGCGACGCATCGAAGCCGGCCAGGCCCGCTTCCGCCATCGTCGGCACGTCGGGCAGCAGGCTGGAGCGGGTCGTGCTGGTCACCGCGAGGGCACGCAGTTTGCCGGCCGAGACGTTGGGGTGCGAGGCCGGGATCGGCGCGAACGCCATCGGGATATGGCCACCCAACAGATCGGTCAGCGCCGGACCGGTTCCCTTGTAGGGAATATGGACCAGCGTGATGCCGGCGGCGCGGGCGAAATATTCGCCGGTGATGTGACTGACCGTGCCGGCGCCGGCCGAGCCGAAATTGACCTTGCCGGGATTGGCCTTGGCGTGGGCGATCAGTTCGGCGACGGTCTTGGCCGGAAACGACGGATGCACCACCAGCGAATTCGGCGCATTGCCGATCAGGCCGATCGGCGCGAAATCCTTGCGCGGATCGTAGCCGGCGCTCTTGTAGAGCGAGGGCCCGATCGCCAGCGTGCCGGTATAGCCCAGCACCAGCGTGTAGCCATCGGGATCGCTCTTGGCGACGGCCTTGGTGCCGATCGTGCCGCCGGCGCCGGGACGATTGTCGACCACGACCTTCTCGCCGAGCAGTTCGCTCATCTTGTCAGCGATGCCACGGCCGACGATCGAGGTCGAGCCGCCCGGTGCGAACGGAATCACCAGCGTAATCGCTCGCGTCGGATAGGTTTGCGCATGCGCGCCGTCGAGGCTTACGGCTGAGCCCAACACGATGGCGACGGCTAAAGCGTTCCGGATGCGCATTCGGCACCTCCCTTGAGATCATTGTTCTTGTTGGTCGTATGGTTGCCGAAACGATCGCTGTCCGCAACCCGGCTCCAGGCAACCCACCCAATCGTCATTGCGAGGAGCGAAAGCGACGAAGCAATCCATCTTGCTTTGCCGAACGGTGGATTGCTTCGCTTTGCTCGCAATGACGGTTGAGCCCTATTTCCAGGCGAACACCGGCTGTTCCAGTTCGGCCACGCGGGTGTTGCGGCCCGCCAGCACTTCACGGAATTGATAGATCAGCGCCGCCGTCGGCGCGTGGATGTGTTGGCCGCCAAGGCGAAAGCGGATCACGCGCCGCGTGCTTTCGGGAATTCTGGTGAAGCTGAACGCGTTTTGCTGCTCGATCTCATCAAGCGCGATGCGATGCACGGAAGCCACCTCCGCCGGGTTCGGCATCGGCGCGGCCGTTGTGCTCACCCACACCACGACCGGCGTGATCAGATAGCCGGACCTCGTCGGATAGTCGTCGAGCAGGCCCAGCACATCGCCCTCTCCGAGCTCCAGGCCGAGCTCTTCATGAAGCTCGCGCAACGCCGACTGGACTTGCGTCTCGCCGGGATCGCAGCGTCCGCCCGGCAGCGCCCACTGGGCCGAATGCGAGCGCAGGCCCTCGGCACGCCGCGTCAGCAGAAACGCCGTTTCGCCACCATTCTCGCTTTCGGTGAGCGCGATGACGACGGCGGCCCGCTTCAGCGCAGGCTCCGGCTCATCTGCCGTCGCCCGCGAAAAAGCTGCAACGAGCTCTGCGATATTTCGCCGGGTGGCATCATCAAATGAACGGGCCATGACGCTTGACTACAATACTCCCGCGTTTGATGAAATGACTGTCGAGACATGACCGCCTGCAGGAAACGGAATGCATCAGATGACGACCAGGGCCGCCACGGAGAAGCTCAAATCCGATGGCTGGAAAATCGTCGAAACGACCGGCTTCATGCATCTGATCGGGCCGTTATGGGAAAGGCTCGTCGACGGCGAGCTTGAATTCGCGCTGATCACCGAGGACAAGCACCACAACCGCCGCGGCCTGGTGCAGGGCGGCGTGCTGATGACGTTTGCCGACCGCACCTGCGGCATCACCGCGCGACACGTCTCGGGCAAGCCGACGCTGGCGACCGTGCAGCTCGACACGCATTTCGTCGAGTCCGGCAAGATCGGCGAGGTGCTGATCTCCAAACCGCACGTGGTGCGCGCCACCCGCAGCCTGATTTTCATCACCACCGAAGTCACCGTCGACAAGCGCTGTGTCGCGATGGCGTCGGGCGTGTTTAAGATATTGAAGAATGATACGTGATGCGCGCCGTCATTCCGGGGCGATGCGAAGCATCGAACCCGGAATCTCGAGATTCCGGGTCTGGTGCTTCGCACCATCCCGGAATGACGGCTCAAGTTTGAGGAGCCCACACTATGCAATATCGCCAACTCGGCCGCAGCGGCCTGAAGATTTCGCCGATCTGCCTGGGCACCATGATGTTCGGCGGGCCGACCGACGAGGCCACATCGTCGCGGATCGTGGCGAAGGCACGCGAGGCCGGGATCAATTTCATCGACAGCGCGGACGCCTACAATGGCGGCAAGTCCGAGCAAGTGGTCGGCCGCGCCATTGCCAACGTCAGGCACAGCTGGGTGCTCGCAACAAAACTCGCCAACCAGATCGGCGACGATCCCAATTGCGGCGGGCTGTCGCGGCGCTGGGTGCTGCAGGCGGCGGAAGAGAGCCTGAAGCGGCTCGGCACCGATTATATCGACATCTACTATCTGCATAAGGAAGACCATTCGACGCCGCTCGAAGAGACCGTGCGCGCGATGGGTGACCTGATGCGGCAGGGCAAGATCCGCTATTTCGGCGTTTCGAACTACCGCGCCTGGCGCGTCGCCGAGATCTGCAACATCTGCGACCGCAACGGCATCGACCGCCCGATCGTCAGCCAGCCCTATTACAACGCCATGAACCGGATGCCGGAGGTCGAGCACTTCCCGGCCTGCGGCTATTACGGCCTCGGCATCGTACCCTATAGCCCCTTGGCGCGCGGCGTGCTGACCGGCAAGTACCTGCCCGATGCCGCGCCCGACAAGGACAGCCGCGCCGGCCGCAACGACAAGCGCATGATGCAGACCGAATGGCGGCCGGAATCGCTGCAGCTCGCGCAGCAAATCAAGGAGCACGCCGAAGGGCGCGGCATCACCGCCGGGCAATTCGCGGTGTCATGGGTGCTGAACTCGTCATTCGTGTCCGCCGTGATCGCCGGTCCCCGTACCGAGCAGCAGTGGGACGATTATCTTAAAGCGCTCGACTATCGTTTCACGGCGGAGGACGAGGCGCTGATCGACCGGCTGGTCGTGAGTGGGCATCCATCGACACCGGGGTTCAACGATCCCGCCTATCCGATCGAGGGACGGCGCGCGCGCACGGCGACTTAAACGAAAGTCGCATACGCCATCGCCGCTTGAGAAATTTTATTCAGCGCCTTCGGAATAAATCCGGAAGCCGCCATCGACGTTGTTCACCATCTGCCGCGTCGAAGCGTCGCATCTTCCCGAACATTCTTGCCAAACACCTGCGCAAGCCTTTGTCTCCCTTCCAATAATAAGGGCGCATCCTTGGTTGGATCGCCGTCAAAACGGGAGAAACCATGACGACATCCAAAAAGGACACCACCAGCCGCCGCCGCTTCCTGAAAGTGGCCGCCGCGGGCGCTGCAGCAACGGTCGCGGCGCCCAGCGTCGTAAGCGCGCAAGGCGCGACCAGCATGCGCTTCCAGAGCACCTGGCCGGCCAAGGACATTTTCCACGAATACGCGCTCGACTACGCCAAGAAGGTCAACGACATGACCGGCGGCGACCTCAAGATCGAGGTTCTGCCGGCCGGCGCCGTGGTGCCTGCCTTCGGCCTGCTCGAGGCGGTCTCGAAGGGTACGCTCGACGGTGGCCACGGCGTGCTGGTCTATCACTACGGCAAGCAGAACGCGCTGGCGCTGTGGGGCTCCGGTCCCGGCTATGCGATGGACGCCAACATGCTGCTCGCCTGGCACAAGTACGGTGGCGGCAAGGAGCTTCTGGCCAAGCTGTACGCCTCGATCGGCGCCAACGTCGTCTCGTTCCCGTATGGGCCGATGCCGACCCAGCCGCTCGGCTGGTTCAAGAAGCCGATCACCAAGGCCGACGACATGAAGGGCGTCAAGTTCCGAACGGTCGGCATTTCGATCGACGTGTTCAGCGGCATGGGCGCTGCGGTCAACGCCTTGCCCGGCGGTGAAATCGTCGCCGCGCTCGATCGCGGCCTGCTCGATGCCGCCGAGTTCAACAACGCCTCCTCGGACCGCATCCTCGGTTTCCCCGACGTGTCCAAGATCTGCATGCTGCAGAGCTATCACCAGAATGCCGAGCAGTTCGAGATCATGTTCAACAAGGACAAGTACGACGCGCTGCCGGCGAAGATCCGCGCGATCCTCGACAACGCCGCCGAAGCGGCCGGACAGGACATGGCCTGGAAGGCGATCGACCGGTATTCGAAAGACTACGCCGAGATGCAGACCAAGGATAACGTCAAGTTCTACAAGACCCCTGACTCGGTGCTGCAGGCGCAGCTCGATATTTACGATCAGGTCGTCGAGAAAAAGTCGGCGGAGAATCCGCTGTTCAAGGAGATCGTCGCGTCCCAGCTGGCGTTCGCCAAGCGTGCGACGCAATGGGAGCAGGACACGGTGGTGAACCGCCGCATGGCGTATAACCACTACTTCGGACCCAACGCCAAGAAGCGGACCTGAGGCGATAGAATCGACCAGCAGACCCCGTCCGGGATGGCAATCCCGGGCGGGGTCTTGTATCGTCGGCTGGCCATCGCCTGCGCATTCACGACGTGGACGCGGCCGGACGCGGCGCCGGATCTCAGGTCGGCCATTACGCCCGGCTTCGCCCGGATCATTCCTGTACCAAGCAGCAGCCCTTTATTGAGCAGCCCGTACCAAGCAGTCCAGATTTCATGAACAGCGACCGTTTTCTGCATACCATCGACGGTATCAGCACCTTTGCCGGCAAGGCGGCCGCCTGGCTGGTGATGGGCCTGATGCTTCTCGTCTGCGCCGAGGTTTTCAAGCGCTACATCCTGAACATGCCGACCGCATGGATCTTCGATGCGTCGAACATGATGTACGGCGCGGCGTTCATGCTCGGCGGCGCTTATACGCTGGCGCAGAACGCCCATGTCCGCGGCGACTTTCTCTACTCCTCGATGCGGCCGCGCACCCAGGCCGGGCTCGATCTGGTGCTTTACATCGTGTTTTTCCTGCCCGGCATCGCGGCGCTGGCCTATGCGGGCTGGGACTATGCCGCGCTGTCATGGCGCATCAACGAGCACTCCAACGTGACCGCGGACGGACCGCCGGTCTATCATTTCAAGGCGATGATCCCGCTGGCGGGCATATTGCTGTTGCTGCAAGGGTCCGCTGAAATCGCGCGCTGCGTCATCTGCCTCAAGACCGGCGTGTGGCCGAGCCGCCTCAAGGACGTCAGCGAAATCGACGTCGTCGAGGAGCAACTGGCGCTGAGCGAGCATGTCGACGACGAAGCGCGCCGAAGCGCGATCGAGCATGCGCAGAACATCGAGGAGAGCGCGCGCCAGCGCGGCTTGGGCGGGGACGTGCAGCGATGAGCGATCCGGCACTCGGGCTTTTGATGCTCGGACTCATCGTCGTCGTCATCATCATGGGTTTCCCCACGGCGTTCACGCTGATGGGGCTCGGCATGTTCTTCGGCTTCTTCGCCTATTACCGCGCCGGCGAATCCTGGGCCGATAACCACATCTTCGACCTGATGGTCCAGCGCACCTATGGTGCGATGACCAACGACGTCCTGATTTCCATCCCGCTGTTTGTCCTGATGGGCTACGTGATGGAACGCGGCGCGCTGGTGGACAAGATGTTCTACGCGATCCAGCTGGCGTTCCGGCGCGTGCCGGCGGCGCTCGCGGTCGCCTCGTTGATCGTCTGCACCTTCTGGGGCATTGCCTCCGGCCTCGTCGGCGCCGTCGTGGTGCTGATGGGCGTCATCGCCTTCAACCCGATGCTCAAGGCCGGCTATGACGTGAAACTCGCCTCCGGCGTCATCACCGCCGGCGGCACGCTCGGCATCCTGATCCCGCCCTCGGTCATGATCATCGTCTACGCGGCGGTCGCCGGGCAATCGGTGGTGAAGCTGTACGCCGCGGCGATGTTTCCGAGTTTCTTCCTGGCGTTCCTCTACCTCGTCTACATCATCGGCTGGGCGCTGATTAACCCCAAAATCGCGCCGAAGCTGCCGGAGAGTGAAACCCGGGTACCGGTGCGGCCGTGGGTGACGCAGGTCCAGCAGCTCTACTCGCGAAAAATGCTGCCGGCATTGCTGGCCGCGACTGTGGCCCCGTCGCGGGCCCTTGCCATCACGGTGGATGGCGCACGGCTCGGCTACGGCACGATCCTCAAGAGCCTGTCGTTCGTGCTGGTGCCGCTGGTCATGACGCTCGGCACCCTGTGGGGCATCTGGTGGTACGTCGTGATCCACCAGCAGCCGGACGCGCCCACCGCCATCGAGCGCAGCGAGGCTCCGACCCCGCTCGGACAGGGCGCGCCGAGCAGCGAGCCGGTCGAGGAAAAGCTTCAGGAACTGGGCAGCTCGGTCCAGCAGTCCGGCGCGGCCAAAAAGGGCGAGCCCGAGGTGCTGCAGCAGATGGGTAATCTGCAGAGCGAAACCACCGCTCCGCCGTCGGCCTCCGGTCCGCCGGAAGGCTTCTACCTGTATTTCGGGTTCACGGCCGCCGTCCTGCTGCTGCTGCTGTTCTACTATTACGCGATCATGGAGGCCGAGCAGTTCGAGGTGCTGCGGTTGTTGATCACCTCGGTGATGCCGCTTGGCCTGCTGACCGTGATCGTGCTCGCGGTGATCCTGTTCGGCATCACGACCGCCACGGAATCGGCGGCGGTGGGCGCCGCCGGCGCCTTCCTGCTGGCGTTCCATGCCCGCACGCTGAACTGGAAAAAGACCAAGGAGGCCGTGTTCCTCACCCTCAAGACCACCTCGATGGTGTGCTGGCTGTTCGTCGGCTCGGCGCTGTTCTCGGCGGTGTTCGCTATACTCGGCGGCCAGGCGCTGCTGGAGAGCTGGGTGCTGTCGCTCAACCTGACACCGGTCCAGTTCATGATCCTGTCGCAGGCGATCATCTTCGTGCTGGGCTGGCCGCTGGAATGGACCGAGATCATCGTGATCTTCGTGCCGATCTTCCTGCCGATGCTGAAGCACTTCAGCGTCGATCCGATCCTGTGGGGCGTGCTGGTGTTCGTGAACCTGCAGGCCGCCTTCCTGTCGCCGCCGGTGGCGATGTCGGCGTTCTACCTGAAAGGCGTCGCGCCCAAGCACGTCACGCTGAACCAGATCTTTTCCGGCATGATGCCTTACATGTTCATCGTGATCATCTGCATGGTCATCATGTATATGTGGCCGGGCATGACGCTGTGGCTGCCGAAATATCTGTACGGCGGTTGAGGCGGCGGACGCTGGGCCGTATGCCCGGATTTGCCGTGGCCTGCGGCGGTTAGGCGCGGTTTGCCGGGAACAATGACCTGAATGGGCCGTTGAATCCTCCGGCGCGCGGCGAACACAGCCGTTGGCGCCAGCGGAGAATTCCGATGGAAATGATCCTGATTATTGTTCTTGTAGTGCTCTTGTTGGGTGGCGGCGGATATTGGGGTCGTAGCCGTGGCCACTGGTGAAAATCACCATGATCGATTTTCCGAACCATAGCCGCAGCTATGACCACACAAGACGCGCCGTCCGGTTTTGGGGCTATGACAGCGCGATCGAGGCCTCGTTCTATGTCAACGAGGAGGCGCTGGCGCGAATCCAGCCGGACGTGCCGCTCGATGAATCGGGCTTTCTGAACGCGTTCGACGCCAACCGCGACAAGATCTGCGCCGCAGCCGCCCGCGTTTACGTGCGCGGCAGCCGCGGCTCTTACGATCTCGGGGTGGCAAACTTCTAAAGGCAAAGCTTTCTAAGGCAGGCGCGCCTCAATCCGCCGGGCACAGCCCTTCTTCGATCGCGGCCGACTGCAATTGGCCGGCGTCGGTGATGCCTGCCGCCGCGGTTGCCAGGATGCGCGACGCCATCTTGACCTTGATCGCCGGCGTGGCTGGCTTGCCCGACGCGCTGTCGACATGGGCCGACGCCGCTTCCAGCACCGATCTCATCATTGAAACCAGTTCCGGATTGAAGTTGTTCGGCGAAATCTTGGTCATGCGCACTCCCGTTGGCGCTCATGTAGCGCGACAACGTGACTCCAATGCGACCCTGGTGTGAAGGATCGCCGCAGAGGTTAATTTGCCCTGCGGGCTACGCCGGGCGCGGCCCGGGCTTCGGGGGATAGGCTGCGCGGTGGGAGGCCCGGTGCAGCGTTACTGATTTGATTGTCAAACAGCCAAAGCCGTCATTGCGAGCGAAGCGAAGCAATCCATCTATCCACCCGCGGAAGCATGGATTGCTTCGTCGCTTCGCTCCTCGCAATGACGGCGGATACACCTTCACGTTCTCGCGGCGCATTGCGCCCGAGCTTTGCCAGAAAATTCCTTGCCCTCGAAACGAGAGGGCGCAGGGAAGACCGGGTGCGCGCTGCACCCGCGGTCCCGTGTGCAATTGTGCATAAGAATGCGCACACGAGCATACAGGTCCAGCGGAGAGCATCCGGCCTTCCCTGCGCAATGGCTTTACGGCTTATAACGCGCTCTCCCCGGTGAGACGGCCTCTATTGCCACCGTCGCCCCTCGGAAGCGTTAGCTCCCGCGGGACTTGACGCCGTTACGGGCGCCAGGACCACACGCCTTCGCCGTACGCTTCAGCCGCGACCGTCAATCGCAACTGTCACGTCCACCGCAACCCGCCCCTCGTCGTGACGACGGCCGACGCCCCTCTTGATAGGACGGGATGCGCAAATTCGTAGAGATGATTTGCCCGACGAGGAAAGCGGAATTTTGTCCGTCGGGTTAATTTGTCGCACTACTGTCTCCATGTCGTCATTGCGAGCCACCGGGTCGCAATGACGGGAGAGGACGGCGTCCAGATTAGGCAGTCATTCCGCGGCCCATCTTTCGAAACATTAATTTCACCGCCAGCGTCCCGTAATGGCGGGGCTGGTAATCGTGCGGCCGACCAACAAAGCGCGAGGTTTCGTTGTGGGACGTGCGTTGGAGTACAATTTTACAACGCTGCGAATTTCCCGAGCCTATGTCAGCCTGGTGTCCCGCCCCGAGGGTGAGGCGATTTCGCTGGCGTGGATCGGCGACTATGAAATTCGCATGCACGCAGGCTCAGCGGCTTGCGCCGCAAGGCAGCCCCTTTTTATCGTCGAGATCTTCGACCATGACGCGCAAATCTTTATTGACAGTCGCGCGTGCCACACCCTTGCGGAAGGCGCCGCCGCGTTCGACGAATTCCTGCATCTGGCGGAGCCGGTAGCGGGCGGACCGTACGACAAGTAGATCGTAAGGTGGGGAGAGCCAACGGGTCCGGCCTTCGGCCGGCCCGATGATAAACCCCGCGAAGCCCGTCGATGCTTGCACGGGGAGAGATGATGGGTTTCGCTTCGCTCTACCCATCCTACGAGTTCTCCGCGCGATCCTTCAGGATAACAGCCAGCGGATTCGGTGTCGCCGCCGCAACAAGCTTCAAGGTATTGGTGTCGTGATGATTGAAGGGCTGGTCTCTCCCCTTCACCAGAAGTTCGGTTTCAAGGAGATAGGTCCAGCTTCCATCGTCGTTGAAGGTGATGTCGCACCGGTAGCTTTCCGTGCGGAAAGCTTCGTCCAAAAATTCCGTCGAGCAGATTCCGTAACGCGTATCGCCGCGCTTGGCCGTGACGGAGATTTTCCTGTCATCCGGCTTGGCATGGCCCGCTGCGAGCAAGACCTGGCCTCGCGGAATGGTCACGCTTTGCAGGATCAGGCCGGTTGCGGGCTCCCAGAGCCAATAGCCGACCTGGTCGTGGAAGGTGATGTCTTCCTCCGGCGTGTTGATGTGGATGTGATAGCGCAGACCATAAAACAGCTGCGGTCCGTTGGCCTGCGGGTCGATCGGGTCCATCCGGATATGCTCGCGAAACACCCGGCGCTCCGGGCCGTCGGCTTTGGGGTTGACGTCCACGCCCTTGCCCGCCTGCCAGACACCCGCAAGATGACGGAGCGGTCCGAGATTGGCGAGGCTATCAGGCGACACGTTGTCAGGCTCGGTAAAGATGTCGGCGGGAATGGGCAGCATAGGAAAACCTCGCGTGATCGCGGTTTCGGCAATATCAGGCTTCCCGGGCGACTACGTCGCCATTTCGGTGTCCGCCAGCTATAAGCTTAAATTGCGCATCCCGGAGCGACAAGTCGCGCAGGAAAGCAGCTTGTATGCGCCCGCAATGTTTGCCGGTAATCAGGCGTGGAAATAATCATGATCAAGAACGGGCTCTATTCGTTACATGCCAAATCCCGCGATGGCGTGGCCGATGACGTTGGCGGCATCCTGATCTTCCGCGACGGCCAGATCCATGGCGGCGACGCGTATGTCTATTACACCGGCAGCTATGAATGCTCGGGTGGAAGCTGGAAAGGCAAGATGACCAGCAACGAACATACCCCGACAGACCGACCGATGGTGGCCCGCGTCCAGTACATCGGATTTTTTGGCACCTACAACGACGCTGGCGCCAAGGTGGATGCTATGGCGCTCGTTGGTGAGCAGGGTATTCGGTATGATGCGGTGTTGCGGTTGTTGGTGGAGGGGTGAGTTTGGTCGACCGGGCTGCGCGTGCCGTGCGTTCGAGAATGTTTAGCTCGCTGTCACGTAACTAGCTCACTGTTACCGCAATGCAAAGCAGATGCGCCAAGCGCGCGTTGGTGGGAATCTTTCCAAAATTATATCTGGGGTTGTGTTTTTCGGTCGCCGCGGTAGCATGACGCTTTGCATGGGGCCCAGAATGCAACCCAATCTGTTTAAGGTGCTAGGCGGCGTCGCTGGCCTAGCAGGCATTTCACTCGGCGTATTTCTGCTACTCAACAGCCGCGTGCTCGAGCTGGGTATTTTTCCCGGACTGTCCCAAGCGCAGGCATTCGCAATAATCTTCGCGCTCTTGGTCTTTACGTTCGGTATCTCAGGTATAGCCGCAATCGGCTGGCTTCTCACCAAGGATACTTCCCGCAGCGGGCAGCCGCTTCCCGGTTCGATCGGATACATTCTAACCACGCTGTTCGCCCTGATTGTAATTGCAGCAATATTTGTCGGCTACCAACCTGCGCCGCCAGTCCCACCACCGGCACCTCCTCCACAGCCTCCCGGTAAAACCTCCTTCAAGCTTTGTTTCGGAGAAGGCGGCGGTAATAATTGCCTCTCGGGTGCTGACATCAAGTACGGATGCAATACTTACCGGGCATGGAGCCAGAAAGCCTGGGATGACTTAGCCAATGATCTTTGCGGCTCGAAGGATAAAATGACCAAGGTGCAGACACAGAACAACGGCGGTGGCGGATGCGGATGGACCGCCTTCAATTTGACGTGCACCAAATAGTTATCCCACCGCGCGACTCTCGCTCCGATTCTGTCTCTTGCCGAGACAAGCATAGTTACAGCGGTGTGCTATGATGCATCACTGCATTGGGGATTCTCATGGACGGCTATCAGTTTGTCGCAGCGATGTTTCAATCGCTCGTTTCATTGGCGTGGCCGGCAGCGGCGGTAGCGTGCGTTTGGCTGTTTCGAGAAAAACTCAACACTTTGCTCCCATTCCTTCGCATGAAATATAGAGACTTCGACGTTTCTTTCCGCTTGGACCAAGCGGAGAAAGAAGCGGCTCTTATTCCGCCTCCACCACCGTCGCCAGATCTAGAACCGACGCCGGAGGAAAAAAGCCGCTTTGAGAAGGTAGCCGAGCATTCCCCAAGAGCAGCAATTCTCGAAAAACGAGCTGAACTAGAACAGGTGGTTAAAACTGCGGCCGAGCCGTACGTTTCGACTTCAATCGCCAAGTCATGGAAGACATTGCCCTTGACGAGCGCTATCCGTGCTCTGCGTCAGCAAAATGTTATTGACGAAAAAACGTCTGCGCTGTTGGACGACCTGCGCGTAATCGGAAACCGTGCTGCGCACAGCCAAGACGGAAATGAGTTTTCGAAAGATGAAGCTTTACGTTTTGGAAAGCTAACAGACGACATTACCGGCCTCATACGGCTTCTCAGTTGAGAGCGGTGAGGCAGGCACTGCACATAGAGTGAATACCATCTCGGAATATCTCAAAGTCGGCGAACTCAAGAGCGAGTGAGCTATGAGCGAAGCTAAGAACGCTGAGGCTGATAAAGACTTGGTTTTTGGCAACCTAAATCGTCTAAGCCGAATTTTGGGGCAGTTGGACGAGCGGGGGCTGATCCTTGCATTGGCTGCTTTCGCAGAGGAAGCGTTAGGTGATCTTATCGAAGCATTCCTGATTTCTGGTGATCCAGCGAAGCGACTGCTTGAGGGTTTCAACGCGCCACTCGGCACATTTTCCGCGCGCATTATGATGGCCTATTCTTTAGGCTTGGTCACAAAGCGTCAGCGTGCGGACCTCGACAGACTCCGGCGGATTCGGAACGAATTTGCGCACAATTGGGAGCCAACGTCTTTCAGCGACCGAAAGATTGCCGACCACATAAAGGCATTACACTTCAGTAGCATGGACGACCACTTCCCTACATCGCCCATTGAGAAAGTGCGAACGTCCTTGGGATCACTGTTAGTAGAGCTGCGATCGACTACCAACCAGATCACCAAGCGGGGTCACCAGGCCAAACTGATCGGGGAGCATCTAATTGCTGGAGTTGTTGGTGAGCTGCACGATCAAATCGCCATATGCCGAAAGCGTTTAGTTGAAATTGCGGAGGAGCTGGAATCGGCTTGCGGCGAACGTCGGCGTTTCCTTTTGCAAATCCGTCACCAGTGGGAAGGAAAACTCGAAATAGTGCGGCTGAATGCTCCGAAGGAGCGACAGAGTGAGATCAAGAACGTGCAAGCAGAATTAAATGCATGGAACATCCCGCCAGAGGACTAGATGGGCTGACTTCCACACCGAGTTGCGAATAAAAATTTCACGTCCATAAAATATGGTGAACTAGCATGCGTTCATTGTCTCACGCCACCCGGCTTCGCCGGTTGGCTACTCCGCGATAGGCCTTTACTCGGCAAGCTCGAGTAGCGTGGCCTAAGAAAATGCGGTTGCCGTCCAGGGCCAACCAAAACCTGGATGTCGCGGAGCCTGTCATCGGGCGCGCATTCGCACGACCCGTTGGCTCATCCGGGCTACGCTCGCCAGGCGTTCACTTTGGTGAACCGGCCGGGCGCAAGGCCCCACCGACCTGTCAAGCCACCGCCTGCCGCTCGCTCTCCGGAAGCACCTGCAGCAACAGTTCGCCGAACGGCACGGGCTTGCTGAAGAGATATCCCTGGCCCAGGGCAATTCCGAGCGCGCGGATCTTTTCGACCTGGTCGTAGGTCTCGACGCCTTCGGCGACGATCGAAAGGTTCAACGTCTTCGCAAGCTGAACGATCGATCCGAGGACGGCGACGGTCTCGGCGCGACCGATCCTGTCGATGAAGGACTTGTCGATCTTGACCTTGTTGAACGGAAAAGCGGTCAGATAGGACAGTGACGAATAGCCGACGCCGAAATCGTCGAGCGCGATGGAAACGCCAAGCCGCTTCAGGCGTTCGAGCGTCTTGAGATTTTCCTGGCTGTCGGCCAGAAAGACGCTCTCGGTGATCTCGAGTTCCAGCCGTGTCTCGGCAAGTCCGCTGTCCGCCAGCGCGGCCATGACGGAATCGACAAGAGTGCCGCCCGCAAATTGCAGAGCAGAGAGGTTGACGGCAACCTTGATATCATGCGGCAGCATCACGGCATGGCGACACGCCTTGGCGAGCACCAGATCGCCGAGCTCGCCGATCAGTCCCCCCCGTTCCGCAACCGGAATGAATTCAGCGGGAGGGATCAGGCCTCTGGTCCTGTGGCGCCAGCGCGCGAGGGCCTCGACCGATTTCGCACGGCCCGTAGAGAGCTCGAATATGGGCTGATAGAACACCTCAATCTCTTCGCGCCAGATCGCCTCGCGAAGCTCGATTTCAAGGATGTCGCGCTGGTCGGCCTCGGCCTTGAGCTCCGGCGAGTAGAGATGGAAGCAGTTTCGACCGGCATTCTTCGACTTGTAGAGTGCAAGATCGGCATTGCGAAGAATTTCATCGATGCGCGTGCCATGCTCGGGCACCACGGCGACACCGATGCTGCATCCGATCACGACCGGGTGGCCGTCTATTTCATAGGGTTCGGCAATGGCCTGGACCAGGCGCGCGGCGAGTGTCGCGGCGTCGTCCTGCAGCGCGGACGGCCCCGGCACCACGATCAGCGCAAACTCGTCACCGCCGATCCGGGCCGCCATATCGACGGTTCGGGCCTGCGCCTTGATCCGACCAGCGACCTGCCTGAGAAGCGCATCGCCGCAGTGGTGGCCGAGCGCGTCGTTGACGGACTTGAACTTGTCGAGATCCAGCAGGAGCACGGCGAACGCCGTATGGTGCAGAAGATACTTGTCCAGCGCTTCGTCAAGGCACCCCTTGAACAGGTTACGATTCGCAAGGCCGGTCAGGCTGTCATAGTGCGCCAGCTTCTCGATCCGGTCCTCGGAAGCCTTGCGGGCGGTGATGTCTTCATGCGTCGCAACCCAGCCACCGCTCTCGCGCCGTCCATAGGAAATATAGATGACGCGCCCGTCCGGAAACTGCACCGTGTTCGAGGTGTTTTCCGATTTGGCGAGCCGGTCCTTGAGGTCAACCAGATAGGCGTCGAGATCACTCACGGCCTCCTGGTTTGCAAACACCTCGCGGAAATTCATGCCCACCCTGATGTTGTCAGGCGAAAGCTCATAGGCATCGAGCCATTGCCGATTGAACGCGATCAGGCGATCCTGGCCATCAAACATGCTCAACCCCTGCGGAAGGTTTCGCAGCGCGTCCTCGAATTTGCTCACGGAGTCGCGCAATTCGCGCTGTGCCCCGTCGAGCGCCTTCTGTCTTCGCCAGTGGAGCGCGGTCGCCGCCAGGATGATGAAAGTGAGCAGAAGCGCGCCACCGAGATAGATTTTCTGCCTGGCTTGAGAGCGCGAATAGATCTCCTGCTCCGAAATGCCGGCGGTAAAGATCAGCGGAAAAACGCGCGATCTGCGCGCGGTGACCAACCTGTTGCTCCGGTTCGGGCGACCTTCGCTGCCGCTCCAGTTCCAATATTGGCTATAGGAGCTGTCCCGTAACGCGCCTTCGACGAGGCCGGGATTGCGCTGTCCGAGCACCGTGCCCTGGTCTATTCCCCGCGCGGCGAGCACGATGTAGTCGGCATTCCTGAGGACAAGGGTTCCTCCGATACCGAGCTTTGCGGTGTCGTAGAACCTGCCGACCAGATCCACGCTGATCGAGCCTACGACGACGCCCGCCGGACCTTTGCCGTGGTCGAACAGCTTTCTGGCGATCTGGATGGTCCATTTGTTCGACGCCCGCCCGAACACCGGCTTTGCGACGTAGAGCCGATCTTCGGCCAGCTCCATCACCTTGGCGAAGTGCTCCCGGTCCCCGAGATAGAGCGGCGGGCCGGAGTAGCCGGTCGTGGTATCGGACAAATAGCCGTTTGCTCCGATCAGCGAGAACTGCACCACGTCGCCGCTCGCCATCTGCGCTTTACCGGCCCAGAATTTCAGGCTGAAGGCGGCCGGGTCCTGTGCGTAAAGCGCACGCACGACCAGCAGTGACTGATCTACCCGTTCGAATATCCGCTCGGTATTTTCCTCAAACAGTTGAGCGACACTGTTTCCGTGCACCCGCGCCTGTTGCAGCGCCTCCGCCCGTTCCGAAGACGTGATCGCGAAGTAGCCGATCCACACCAGCGGCAAAAAGAACAGCGCGATTTGCAGCGGGGCATTTCGCAGGATTCCCTTTGCAGCTTTGCGGACCAATCTGCGGGCGTGAATCACAGCACGCAATCCCGCGCGAGCCGGAAACCCACGGTTGCGCTCTCAGCGCATAGCAACGCCTTTAAATATGACATCGACTATCTTCGCCTGAACCGCCCGAGGTCCGCATGGACGCGGCCGGGCACCGCCAAGATCTTGCAATCCCCGAACGTAGCGTCGGCAGCCTTAAGTTTTCGTGTTCGTGCAGGTTCAATGTTTATCGTCAAAACCCCCCGTAACATCACGGAGATAGCTGCGATCCTGCGCTTCGCCTGACGGCTACGCCGCGGCAAGCCGTTGCTCGGCGCGTTTTTAGGATGCAGCGTTACTGAGTGAAATGGTGCCCAGGGGCGGGATCGAACCACCGACACTGCGATTTTCAGTCGCATGCTCTACCAACTGAGCTACCTGGGCACTGCGGGGCGAAAACGGCCCGGAGCGGGCGGTTTATAGTGGGGCGAGAGGGCCGTGTCCACCCGGCTTCGCCTTTGGCTTCGCCGGGCGCGGCCCGCCTGTGACTTATCCGCCAAATTGTTGGGGAATAAGTGGTATTTGGTGTCACCGCGAAGGGACTAGGCTCCCTCTCCCGCTTGCGGGGGAGGGAAAGATCGCCCCTACTCCTCGTCTTCTGCCTCATTCTCCTTGCCGGGGATGACGTAGCGGCCGGAGAGCCAGCGGTTCAGGTCGACGTCGCGGCAGCGCGGGGAACAGAACGGCAGGGTTTTGGCGTTCTCGGCGGGCCTGCCGCATTCCGGGCAAGGCTTCGATGAAGACTTCGATGCCGGTTTCGACACGCCAGATCCGGCCTGGCCCGTATCCTTGCCCGCATCTTTGGGCGGGTCAGCTGGCATTCAACCAGCCGAAGCGGATCGGAAAACCTTCGCCGCCGAGCAGCGTGACCGTTTCATAGAGCGGCAGGCCGACGATGTTGGTGTAGGAGCCGACCATCTTGACCACGAACGATCCGGCGATGCCCTGCACCGCATAGCCGCCGGCTTTGCCGCGCCATTCGCCGGAGCCGATATAGGCCTGGATGTCGTCCTCGTTGAGCCGCTTGAAGCGCACGCGGGTCTCGATCAGGCGCTGGCGAAAGGCTTCCTTCGGCGTCACCACGCAGATCGCCGTGTAGACGCGATGGTTGCGGCCCGACAGCAGCCGCAGGCATTGCGAGGCTTCGTCGACCAGATTGGCCTTCGGCAGGATGCGCCGGCCGACCGCGACCACGGTGTCGGCGGCGAGGATGAAGGAACCGCGCAGCTCGTCATCGAGCTGCACGGATTTCAGCGCGGCGTCGGCCTTGGCGCGCGCCAGGCGATTGGCGCAGGCGCGCGGCAGCTCGCCCCGCTTCGGGGTCTCGTCGACGTCAGCGGGACGCAGCGCGTCGGGCTCGATGCCGGCCTGGTTGAGCAGGCTGAGCCGTCGCGGCGAACCGGAGGCAAGAACGAATTTGGGACGGCCAAGCATGCTGATTTTTGGGAGGCAGAGGAATCGAGGGGGCGAATGCGCGCGGAACCTATCGGAAGGGCGTGGTTTTCACAACCGGGTGGCAAGTGGTTGTTGCTGCGAAGAAAAATCTCGCGTCGCCCCTGCGAACGCAGGGGCCCATAACCACCGGCGGGTGTAGCTGAAAGAAAGCTTTCACAACGACCGCCCTAAACCATACCCGCCGCGGCGTATGGGTCCCTGCGTTCGCAGGGACGACACCGACGGACAATCACCCGCTCGCCGCGCCCACCTTCGAAAATCGCCGGCGGATGCGCAGCGAGAGGCCGTCGCAGACGTCGCGATAGGCTTGCAGCTTCTGCTCGCGGCTGCCTTCGGTGTCGGTCGGATCCGGCGTCGGCCAGTATTCGACGTCGGCGGCCAGCGTATGCGTCAGCGCCAGCGCCTTGTGATGCGCCTCGGGCGACAGCGTGATGATGAGATCGAAATTGAGCCCTTCCCAATCCTCGAGTTCCTCGAACGTCTGCGGCTTGTGACCGGAAATATCCTGCCCGAGTTCGGCCATCACCGCGACCGCGAACGGATCCAGTTCGCCCTTCTTGACGCCGGCCGATTTCACATAGAGCGCCTGCGGAAACATCTGCTGCAGCAGGCTTTCAGCCATCGGCGAACGCACGCTGTTCAGGCCGCATGAGAACAATACGGCCTGCGGATTGCGCGCGCGGGGCGGCGCGTCCATGCGTTACGCTTCTCTTGTGCGGGGACCCGTCATCCTGAGGAGCGCGCTCTTGCGCGCCTCGAAGGATGGACACACCCTGCGGCCCATCCTTCGAGGCTCGCTTCGCTCGCACCTCAGGATGACGTGGGTCGGGGTCATGCGTCCTGCCCCTTCCAGTGCAAGACGCAGATCAGCGTGAACAGCCGCCGCGCGGTTTCGAAATCGAGCCGTACCTTGCCCTTGAGCCGTTCCTGCAGCGTGCGCGAGCCCTCGTCATGGATGCCGCGGCGGCCCATGTCGATGGCCTCGATCTTGTCCGTGGTCGCGGTCCGGATCGCCTGATAGTAGCTGTCGCAGATCATGAAATAGTCCTTCACGATCCGCCGGAACGGCGTCAGCGACAACAGATGCGCCACCACAGGCGTGCCGTCCTCGCGGCGGATGTCGAACATCAGCCGGTTGCCGGTGATGGCAAGGTGCAGCGTAAACGGGCCGCTCTCCGCCCCGTCAGGCGCGAACAGATTCTGCTCGATCAGGTCGTAGATCGCGATCGCGCGCTCGTGCTCGATGTCAGGCCCGGAACGCCCGATCGATTCTTCGTCCAGCGTCACCGCGACAATGCGGTTCTGCGGATCCTCGTCTGCGGGCGGCTTGGTCATGACAGGTTGAGACGCAATCCGATCGAGCGTGAATGGGCATCGAGACCTTCGGCCTTGCCCAGGGTCATCGCGGCGGGTCCCAGCGCGCGCAACTGGTCCGGCCCGCATTTGAGAAGCGAGGTGCGCTTCATGAAGTCTAGCACGCCGAGGCCCGACGAGAACCGCGCCGAACGCGCCGTCGGCAGCACGTGGTTGGAGCCGCCGACATAGTCGCCGATCGCCTCGGGCGTATGGCTTCCTAGGAAGATCGCGCCGGCGTTGCGGACTTTTACCGACAATGCTTCGGCGTCCGCTGTCATGATTTCCAAATGCTCGGCGGCGATGGCGTTCGCCAGCTCCACGGCGTCGTCGAGCTTTTTCACCATGATGATGGCGCCGAAATCCTTCCACGAGGCGCGGGCGATTTCCGCGCGCGGCAGCGTGACGAGCTGCGCTTCGACCGCCTGTTCGACCTCGGCGGCGAGACGCTCGCTGTCGGTGATCAGGATCGACTGCGCGCTGGCATCGTGCTCGGCCTGCGCCAAAAGATCAGCCGCGATCCAGCCGGCATTGCCGGTGTCGTCGGCGATGACGAGCACTTCGGAGGGGCCGGCGATCATGTCGATGCCGACCTTGCCGAACACCTGCCGCTTGGCAGCCGCGACATAGGCGTTGCCGGGGCCGACGATCTTTGCCACCGGCGCGATCGTGGCGGTGCCGTAGGCGAGCGCCGCCACCGCCTGCGCGCCGCCGACGCGGTAGATTTCCGAGACGCCGCCGAGTTCAGCTGCCGCCAGCACCAGCGGGTTGAGCTTGCCGTCCGGCGACGGCACCACCATCACCACGCGCGGCACGCCGGCCACCGCGGCCGGCACCGCATTCATCAGCACTGAGGACGGATACGCCGCCGTGCCGCCGGGCACATAGAGGCCGACCGCGTCGATCGCGCTCCAGCGCCAGCCAAGCTCGACGCCGAGCGCATCGGTAAAGCGCTCGTCCTTGGGCAGTTGGCGGCGATGGAACATCTCGATCCGGTCGCGCGCGAATTTCAGCGCATCCAACGTGGCGCTGTCGCAGGCTTTGGTCGCGGCCTCGATTTCGGCGGCGGTGACGCGCAGGCCGGAGGCTGCGATGTCCAGCCGGTCGAATTTGCGGGTCGCCTCGAGCAGCGCGGCGTCGCCGCGCGCGGCCACGTCATCGACGATGGCGCGGGTCGCCCGCTCGACATCGGCGGATGCTTCGCGCTTGGCGCCGAGAAAGGCGTCAAAGCGCTGGTCGAAATCGGCGCTGCTTCTGTCCAGGCGAATGGGCATGGTGGCTTTCTGTGGAGGCTTGCGGCCTATGCTCAATGGCGCGGCGGCCAAGGGCCGTCAACCCTTTGAGTCCGCCATGACAGGATGGTTCAAAGGGGGCAAGCCCAAAACCCCGTCGTCCCGGCGAAGGCCGGGACCCATAGCCACCATCGCTTGTTATTGAAAAGGCTGGAGCCACAGTCCGGTGCAGCAGCAAACAGCGGTGGTTATGGGTCCCGGCCTTCGCCGGGACGACGATGGCGGGGCTTTTCAGGCCTCCTGCCCCGACGGCGCGATGCCGATATCGCTGGTGCCGAGATCGTCGGCGCCAAGGTCGGTCAGCTCGCATTCCAGGCATTCGACGTCCAGCCGCAGCGCCCCGCCATGGCTGAACAGCAGCAAGGCGCTGCCGCCGGGGGCCTCGCCGGGGTGGAATTCGATCCCGACCAGTTCCAGCACGGCGTCCGGCGCATCCAGGTCGATATTGCGCGACTTGCATGCCAGCACCCGGTCGAAGCGCAATGCTGCGATCGTCCGCCGCGGGGTGGTGCCGCCGGACAGCGTCTGCTCCCAGTCGAGGCGGTTCATGCCGACCACCAGGCGCTTTTCGTCCTGTCGCCAGACGATGTCGGAGGCCTGCACACGGGCATCCTGGACATGCGCCGAGATCACCGAAAGATCATCGGAATCGAGCGCGATCAGTTTGAGCTGTTCAGGCGAACCCATGCACCAACTTTACCTTTAATTTGGGCGTAGCCTAGCCGCAAAACCGGTTCCCATCCCCGGATCAAGTCCGACGACATGCTTTGGCGGGATACGCGCGTCAGTCGCTGATACGCTGGATCGAGGCGCCGCAGGCCGACAGTTTTTCCTCCAGCCGCTCAAAACCGCGGTCGAGATGATAGATCCGGTTGACCATGGTCTCGCCTTCGGCGGCAAGGCCGGCGATGACCAGCGACACCGACGCGCGCAGGTCGGTCGCCATGACCGGCGCGCCGCGCAAGCTCGCGGTGCCGTCGATGGTGGCGGTTTCGCCGTCGAGCGAAATTTTCGCGCCGAACCGCGCCAGCTCCTGCACATGCATGAAGCGGTTCTCGAAAATGGTTTCGGTGATCTGCGAGGAGCCGCCGGCGCAGGCCATCAGCGCCATCAGCTGCGCCTGCAGATCGGTCGGGAAGCCCGGGAACGGCGCGGTCGACACGTTGACCGGCTTGATCCCCGCACCGTTGCGGGAAACTTTTATGCCATCCTTGTTGACGGTGATGACGGCGCCCGCCTCGGTCAGCACGTCGAGCGCCGATTGCAGCAGCTCCGGCCGTGCGCCCGCCAGCTGCACCTCGCCGCCGGTCATCGCCACCGCCATCGCATAGGTGCCGGCCTCGATGCGGTCGGGCAGCACGGTATGCCGCGCGCCGTGCAGTTTTTCGACGCCCTCGACCACGATGCGCGGCGTGCCGGCGCCGGTGATCCGCGCGCCCATCTTGTTCAGGCAATCGGCGACGTCTGTTATCTCGGGCTCGCAGGCCGCGTTGTCGATGATGGTCGTGCCCCTGGCCAGCGTCGCCGCCATCAGCGCGACATGGGTGCCGCTGACCGTCACCTTGGGGAAATCGATCGACGCGCCGCGCAGGCCGCCGGGCGCTTTGGCGACCACATAGCCGGCGTCGATGGTGATCTCGGCGCCGAGTTTCTCCAGCGCCATGATCAGCAGGTCAACCGGCCGCGTGCCGATCGCGCAGCCGCCCGGCAGCGAGACCTTCGCCTCGTGCATCCGCGCCAGCAGCGGCGCGATCACCCAGAAACTGGCGCGCATCCGTGACACCAGCTCGTAGGGCGCTGTCGTGTCGATGATATCAGCCGCCGAAATATGCAGGGTCTGTCCCTGGTATTCGCGGTCGCCGGGCCGCTTGCCCGCGGACATGATGTCGACGCCGTGATTGCCGAGGATGCGCTGCAGCTGCGCGACATCGGCAAGCCGCGGCACGTTGTCGAGAACAAGGGTTTCCTCGGTGAGCAGCCCCGCGATCATCAGCGGCAGCGCGGCATTCTTCGCGCCAGAAATCGCGATGGTGCCGTTGAGCGGGCTTCCGCCGACAATCCGAATGCGGTCCATGCCACCCCCCCTTTGTTATGTAGAACGTATGGGGGCCGCGAAACCCCAATGGCAAAAGCCTTGAAGTTTGCGGCTATTTGATGGGGTGGGGTTCCCCACACACGGCCATTCCGGGCCAAGCACGATACGTCGTCCCTGCGAACGCAGGGACCCATAATCCCGGTCATCGATTATTGACGCGAAGCCGTCGACCAGCGTGCAAAAACAATTGGCGCCGCGGCGTATGGGTCCCTGCGTTCGCAGGGACGACGGCTACACCGCGTTGATATCCTCGCTCTCCAGCACCGGCTTCGAATAGCCATCGCGTGCGACCTTGATCATGGCGCGGCCGAGCTGTTCGCTTGTTGTCATGAACTTCGGCGAGGTGCGGGCGAGATATGACAACAGCGGTGCGGCGACGACATAGATCGCGTTCACCCAGCCTGTCTTCGAGCGCACGCCGTGCAGCGGCTGGATGCCGGCGGGCCGGAACATGTAGGCGGCCTTGAACGGCAGCTTGAGCAGATCGTTCTCAGTCTTGCCCTTGACGCGCGCCCAGCGCACCGGGCCCTGCTCGGTTGAATCCGTGCTGCGGCCGGTGACGTAGGTGAACACCATGCCAGGGTTGAGCCGAACCAGCGTGTTCGCCGCAGCCATCGTGACGTCATAGGTCAGATGCCGGTAGCGCTCGGCGTCCATGCCGACCGAGGAAACGCCGAGGCAGAAGAAGCAGGCGTCATATCCGGCAAGATCGGGCTCGATTGCGGAGAAGTCCGTGAAGTCCTTATGCAGGACTTCACGAAGCTTGGCGTGCTGCTGCCCGGTCGGGCTGCGCCCGACCACCAGCACGCGCTCGACGCCGGTGTCGAGCAGGCATTCGCGGAGCACGCCCTGCCCCACCATGCCGGTGGCGCCGAACAGAATTACCTTCATGTCAGGGTGAGCTTGGCTCATCCCTTGATGAAGGCGAGCAGGTCGGCGTTGATCGTCGCCGCTTCCGTGGTCGGCATGCCGTGCGGAAAGCCCTTGTAGGTTTTCAGTATCCCGTTCTTCAGCAGCTTTGCCGACAACGGCGCGGAGTCGGCATAGGGCACGATCTGGTCGTCGTCGCCATGCATGACCAGCACGGGGACATTGATCTTCTTCAGGTCCTCGGTGAAATCGGTCTGCGAGAAGGCGACGATGCCATCGTAATGCGCCTTGGCGCCGCCCATCATGCCCTGGCGCCACCAATTCTCGATCACGGCTTCGGACGGTTTGGCGCCGGGCCGGTTGTAGCCATAGAAGGGACCGGCCGCGACGTCGCGATAGAATTGCGAACGGCCGGCGGCGAGCGCGGCCTGGAATCCGTCGAACACGTCCTTCGGCAGGCCGCCCGGATTGGCCGGCGTCTTCACCATCAGCGGCGGCACCGCGCTGAGGATCGCGGCCTTCGCGACCCGGCTCTCGCCGTGGCGGGCGATGTAATGCACCACCTCGCCGCCGCCGGTGGAATGGCCGACATGAACGGCATTCTTCAGATCGAGATGCGCCGTCACCGCCGCGAGGTCGTCGGCATAATGGTCCATGTCATGGCCGTCGCCGACTTGGGCAGAGCGGCCATGGCCGCGGCGGTCATGGGCGATGACGCGAAAGCCGTTGTGGAGGAAGAACAGCAGCTGCGCGTCCCAGTCGTCTGCCGACAGCGGCCAGCCGTGGCTGAACACGATGGGCTGACCGGAGCCCCAGTCCTTGTAGAAGATCTCGACGCCGTCTTTTGTTGTGATCATGGGCATGGGGAAACTCCTCTTATTGTTCTTACGCCGTCATTCCGGGACACGCGTCAGCGTGGACCCGGAATCCAGAAGTAATAGAGCGAGATTCCGGGTTCGACGCTACGCGCCGCCCCGGAATGACGAAATCAAACAGCCATCGCCGGCCGATACCGCCGGATCACGCCTGTTATCACGATCACGAAGAACACCAGCACGATGCCCTGCGCGACCGCAAAGGGCGGCTCGGCCGGCGGCACGCTCGGCGCCAGCGCGTGCAGCGCCGGCACCTTCAGGAATGACTGGACCACCAGCACGAACACATTGAGATAAAGCGCCACCAGCGCGGTCAGCGCGTAGATCCAGCGCCAGGCGCCGCGCAGCTTCATGATGTAGAGCGCGAAGCAGGCAATCGCCAGCAGCACCAGCGAGAGCAGGCCGAACAAATGCGACGGCAACATCTTTTCGAACAGCAGCGGCGGAATCACAAAGCCGGTGGCGCTGGTCAGGATCGTCGTCAGCAGGAAGATCGCGGTCAGCCCCGGCTGCCGCTTCGAGCCGAGCATTCCGAACATCACGATGAGGCCTGTCACGATTGCGATCAAACTGATGACGACATGCACGAGAACAAATGTCGCTGTACTCATACCGAGTATCATGAAGCGCCCCCTTCGTTGGAAACCCGCCGAACGTTACGACGCAGCAGAACAAATTGCCACACGCGTCCGTTGCAGCTTCGGCAACGCAGGCATGTGCGGCAGTGCGCGAGGCATCGACGAAAGTCGCACGCGGATCAGAGCGCCGGCTTCGAGCCGTCGGCGAGAAAGCCGTGCAATGCCGCCACCACCTGCGCGCCCTCGCCGATCGCGCCGCCGACGCGCTTGACCGAGCCGGAGCGGACGTCGCCGACCGCGAACACGCCGGGCACTGTGGTTTCCAAAAACGGCACCGGACGCTCGGCATTTTGGCTGCCTTGGACGCTGCCTTGGAAGCTGCTTTGGACGCCGGTGAGAACAAAACCGGCGCGATCGACCTTGACGCCGCAGCCCTCGAGCCAGCCGGTCGCGGGATCGGCGCCGACGAACAGAAAGAGATTGCGAATGTCGAGGCTCTGCACCTCGTCCGGCGCCAGACGGCTGCGCCAGCGCACGCGCCGCAGCGAGGCGTCCTCGCCCTCGAGGCCGACGACCTCGGCGTTGAAGATCAATTCGATATTGTCAGTCGCTTCGATGCGCTCAATGAGATAGTGCGACATGCTGGCGCCGAGACCGCCGCCGCGGATGATCATGTAGACTTTCCGCGCATGGCCGGACAAAAACACCGCGGCCTGGCCGGCGGAGTTGCCGCCGCCGACCAGCACGACGTCCTGATCGACGCACAGCTTGGCCTCGATCGGCGAGGCCCAGTACCAGACCCCGCGACCTTCATAGGCGTCGAGATTTTCGATCTCGGGCCGGCGGTAGCGCGCGCCGCTCGCGACCACGACCGATTTGGCTTTCAGCGACTGCCCGCATTCGGTCGCCAGCGCGAACAAACCATCGGGCTTCGTGCAATCCAGCGAGCGGATGGAGACCGGGATCAGCATCTCGGCGCCGAATTTCTGCGCCTGGTTGTAGGCCCGCCCGGCCAGCGCCTGGCCGGAAATGCCGGTGGGGAATCCCAGATAGTTCTCAATCCGCGCACTGGCCCCGGCCTGCCCGCCAAAGGCGCGCGAATCGAACACCGCGACAGACAATCCTTCCGACGCCGCATAGACGGCGGTGGCAAGCCCGGCCGGACCGCTGCCGACCACGGCGACATCGTAGAGCTTGTCATGCGCATGGTTGGTGATCATGCCCATGGCGAGCGCCAGCGAGGTTTCCGAGGGATTGCGCAGCACGGTGCCGTCAGGACACACCACCAGCGGCAAATCGCTGCGCGCGGCCGAATAACGCTCGACGAGATCGGCGGCGTCCTTGTCGTTCTCGGGATCGAGCAGATGATGCGGCTGACCGTTGCGCGTCAAAAAATTCTGCAAGCGCGCCATGTCGCCGAGCGAGGCCGGCCCGATCAGCACCGGGCCGCCGACGCCGCCCTGGATCAGGCTGACCCGGCGCAGCACCAGCGCGCGCATGATGCGCTCGCCAAGATCGGCCTCGGCCATCAGCAGCGCCCGCAACCGGTCCGGCGGAATCAGCAGTGTCTCGACATCGCCCTCGGCATGGCCGTCGACCAGCGCGACGCGGCCGGAGAGCTGGCCGATCTCGGCCACGAATTGTCCAACGCACTGATCGATGACGGGCGTGACATGGCCGAGGCCGTCGCGCAGCGTGATCGCGACATGGCCCGACAGCACCACGAACATGCCGGGCCCGGGCTTGCCGGTCTCGAACAGCGCTTCGCCGTGCTTGTAGCTGCGCAATTCGCCGAACCGGCGCATGCGCTCGATCTCAAGCGGCGTCAGCGTCGGGAAGGTCTGCTCGTGGCGCGGAAACGCGAAGGAGGCCTGGCCGGCCGCCGGACCGGCTGTCGTGGTGTCTGCACTCATCTCGCCACCCAAAAAAGAATTCAGCTTTCTTGCGGAGAGCTGGCCACCCGGCGAGCGGCCGGAAATTTTCCTGTCCGCTACTGGCCCGGCTTTACTCCGCCTGCGTCATCTAGGGAGACATCGGTGTTTTCGGAAGGTGCGGCAGCTTCATCGCTGCGCCCGCGCGCCTGCGACTTCCTCCGCTGGAGATTTTCGCGCAGCGCCAGCTTCAAGCGCTGCTGTCGCGAATCCTTCACGTCAGGCTTGGCCGTCCCTGCGCGTTTGTCCTGATCGTCCTTCATCCCGGGTCCGTTGCGTACGCCGTCGCGGCGCTCTCTACCGTCCGAACATATTGGGTTTCGTCCGCCTGTCGCGCAATCGCGTCCTCCCGGTCGCAGTCCAATGATTCGTCCGAACCGACTTCTCAGGCCGTGGAGCTGGAAATGGAACCGGATCGAGCTGGAGATGGCCCGGTTGTGGCAGAAAGCCCGACCTCGCGTCGATTTTTGGCCGTTTTGGGCCCTTCCCGACCCCGCCGCGTGCTTGCACCGGAGGGGCCCTTGTGGCAAGAACCGGCCGCCTGTAGAGGCCTTTTGGGCCGATTCCTCGGATACCGGGCATGCTGCCGTAGCTCAGTGGTAGAGCACTCCATTGGTAATGGAGAGGTCGACAGTTCAATCCTGTCTGGCAGCACCAGTTTTTCCCTATCAGCGTCATGTTCTGCAACCCGCGTCCACCGCGCGGGGTGATGACCGGCTCGTCCGGGTCTACGAAGGTCGTCGCCGATCCCCGAAAACACGACGATTTCTTGAGCCTCGTCGTGGCCGTCTTCAGGCGGCTATGTAAGGTTGAAAACGATCATACACCGTGGAGTTTGTCGGCCGTCGCAAAATGCGGGTGCGACCCCACGACTTCATGCGGGACGATCCGATCGGTTGCACCGCGTATGATGTCGTAGCATTCACAGGTTGCTTCCTCGAGCCGCGCCCTGTCGATTTCGACCAAGCCTCGCCTAACGGATTTGATGGCACCCAAGACGCGGAGTTTGGCAATCACCTGCGTCACGGTCGTTCGTCGCACCCCGAGCAACTGCGAAAGCGTCTCCTGCGTTAATGGCAGGGTGTTGTTGTCCTCGGTTCGATCGTGCAGGTGAAGCAGCCACCGGGCCATGCGGGCCTCGACCGAGTGCAGTCCGTTGCAGGCTGAGACGTGCTGGAACTGCATGAGTATCGACCGCGTGTGCGCCTCGACCACATGTCTGATGGCGCCGCTCTTCATGTAGGCTGCATGAAACCGCGACACGGAGATTTGCGATGCGGTACCGCCCACCCGCACGACCGCGGTCACGGACGACATGAAAGAAGGTCCCAGCACCGATAATGCGCCGATCGCTCCCTCGCGCCCGATTACCGCAGTTGCGATCGCTTCTCCGTTCGGAAGGCCGAGCATGAAGGAGATGGCACCGCTGTGGGGAAAGCAAACATGGTCGCGTCGATCTCCCGCTCGTATCACCACGGCGTCCTGTTCAAGCGACACCTTCTGGAGATGAGGGGCGAGCAACGCGAGGTCTGCCAACGGCAACGCGGCGAGAAGACGATTACCGGCGCTCGCCAGACGTCCCATCACGAGAGACTTCCTCCCTCAGAAGAACACGCAGCTCTCCTGGAATGTCTTTGGCTGGAATGCCTTCTGCGCTGCGCCGACACCAACTCCACTTTCATCGCGCCGGCTTCGAACGGCCGTCATGGATACGACATTTGCTGAGTACCTTAACGCGCCATGCCAGTAAAGCTGAGGCGAACCTTGAGGAACCACAGACGTTCCACCTTTGTTCCGCAAGGATTAGCCAAAGACACCGTCAGTTCAATCCTGTCTGGCAGCACCATTCCTGGCACTGCCTCACTCGAGACATCGCCGCGCTCAAAGATCTGCGCGCACTCACCATCTATTCTGTCCCGGATGCCATCTCGATCAGCTTCGAGCGATCTTGTCCGATGCCTTGATAAGATCGACCAGCGTGTGGCCGAAAACGGTTTTGAGTTGCGATCGGCTAGCGACGCCCGAGGATCAGGCTCGGTGATTGTTGCGCGGTTTGCTTGACCGCCCGTCGTAATGCCCATCAATTCGGCATCGTTGCTCCACACGCCACGCGCGCGTCCAAATCCGGATTATGATAGCCCTCAATTGGGGAGACCTTGATCGGGTTTGCATGAAAATGAGGAAGTTGACTATGCGCTTTTCCAAAGTCGCGGCCCTGGCGCTGATCGTTGCAGCCACGAGCGTGGCGCCGGCATCTTCGGCGCCGGCCGCTTCTGACTGTTCGGCATCAACGACACTGGCGAATTGGGGCGAGAACTCGACCGGCGACATTGACATCGCGGCCGGGGAAAGCTGCGTGTTTCCGATCAAGATACGCGGCACGGTGACCAGCTCTGAAATTTCGCAAAAGCCGGCACGCGGCAAGTTGAAGAAGCTCGACGCATCCACTTACGAATACAGGGCGAAGGCGAAATACAAGGGGAGCGACACTTTTGTGATCAAGGCAACGGGCAAGGGGCCGACGGCCTCCGGCACGTCGGTCATTACGGTGAACGCGACGATCAAATAGCCGCATCCTTTTCGCTTCCGCGATCTGCTATGTGTTTCGCCCGTCGACTTCAGCGCATGCGCGAACCCCGGGATTCGCACGCGCGAACCCTGGGGATCAAGAGGTTGAGGCCGCACGCTCTCGCATTGATCGGCTGTCTTTTCACGGCCATGCCGGCCTATCCGCAAAGCGATCCCACGCTGGCGCTAGCCGAGCTCACCTTGCAGGTGCCGACCCGCGCGCTCGGCGATCAGTGCCGCAAGATCGAAGCGGATGATCCGCGCGTGCCGGTGTCCCTGCATCGGACCTTCCACGATGATTTCGACGTGCATCCGCTGGTCGAGGCACGGTGGGTGCCGCACTACGCCGGTGGCGCCGCCTGGCCGCAGTCGCGCTACTGGGGCGGCGAAGGCTCCGATTTCAAGCGCAAGACCAGCTATAATGGCGAACAGCAGATCTACGTCGATTCGGTGTATGGCGGGCGTGGCACGGTGCCGCTCGGGCTCGATCCGTTCCGGGTCCGGGGCGGCATCCTCTCGATCATCGCAAGCAGGACCCCACCCGACCTGAAATCCCTGCTGTTCAGCAATGAGTACATCTCGGGCATCCTGACCACGCAGAGCAAGTTCACGCAGAAGTACGGCTATTTCGAAATGCGCTCCAAGATCCCGGCCGGGGTCGGCGTGTGGCCGGCGTTCTGGATGCTCGCCGATGACGGCGGCTGGCCGCCGGAAATCGACATCATGGAGGGCCGCGGACAGCAGCACGACAACATCGTCATGACCACGCATTGGCGGATTCCGGCCACCGGGCGGGTCGAACGTTGCGGGTTCGACTTCACGGTCGCCGACACGCGGAGCGAATTCCACAATTATGGTGTGCTGTGGCAGCGCGACCGCATCATCTATTTCATCGACCGCCAGCCGGTGTCGGAGATCAAGGTCCCGGTCGGCTTCGACGCTCCCATGTACATGATCGTCAACCTTGCGATGGGCTCGAAGACGATGGAAGGCGTCGGATTCGTCGACGGCCTGTCTCCCAATGTCGTGGAATTCGAAATCGACCGGATTTCGGCTTATCAAATTGATACATACTGATCATTGCAACCGGCCGGGACGCGCACGCCGGCAGCACCGAAGCTGACGGAGAACATGATGTCCGGGAAATTCTCGCGCCGGCAATTTGCCAAGCTGGCGGGCATCTCCGCACTTGGTCTGGCGGCGACATCGGCGAATGCGGCGCCCAAACAAAAGCCGGCCGCCGACCCGCACGCCCCTGCCCGTTTCCCGAAAGACTTTCGCTGGGGCACCGCGACATCGGCCTATCAGATCGAGGGCGCCGTCAACGAGGACGGCCGCGGCCGCTCGATCTGGGACACCTTCGCCCACACCCCGGGCAAGATCGAGGACAAGACCACCGGGGACCGCGCCAACGAACACTATCATCGCTACAAGGAAGACGTCGGCCTGATGCGCGATCTCGGCGTCAAGCACTACCGCTTCTCGATCGCGTGGCCGCGGGTGTTTCCGGAAGGCACCGGCAAGCCCAATCCCAAGGGCCTCGATTTCTATAACCGCCTGCTCGACGAACTCCTGGCCAAGGGCATCGAACCCTACGCGACGCTGTATCATTGGGACCTGCCGCAGGCGCTGCAGGACCGCGTCGGCGGCTGGCAGTCCACCGACACCTCAAAAGCGTTCGCGGATTACGCCGGCTATGTCGCGGAGCGTTTGACCGACCGCGTCAAATACATCTTCACGCTGAACGAAGCCGGGCGTTTCCTGAATTTCGGCTACGGATGGGGCATCGACGCACCCGGCCTGAAACTGCCGGCGGCGGAATTGAACCAGGCACGGCATAACGTCGTCCTCGGCCACGGCCTTGCGGTGCAGGCGATCCGCGCCCGCGCCCGCGCCGGCACCAAGGTCGGCCCGGCCGAGAACATCGCGACCTGCGTGCCGGCGTTCGACACGCCCGAAAACGTCCGCGCCGCCGAGATCGCGACCCGCGAACTGAACTCGGGCCTGCTCGGCGTGATGCTGGAAGGCAAATACACCGACGGCTTCCTCGAATATGCCGGCAAGGACGCGCCGAAATTCACCGCCGACGAATTGAAGATCATCGGCTCGCCCAACGATTTCGTCGGCCTCAACATCTACGCGCCGCAATTCTACATCGCAGCGTCAGACAAGAAGCCGGGCTGGTCGGTATTGCCGTTTCCCGCCTCGTTTCCGCACATGAGTGCCGACTGGCTGCGTATCGGTCCCGAAACGATCTATTGGGCGCCGCGGCTCGCGGCCAAGGTCTGGAACATCAAGACGATCTACATCACCGAGAACGGCACCTCGTCGGAGGACAAGGTGCATGCCGACGGCAAGATCTACGATCTCGACCGCATCATGTACCTGCGCAATTATTTGCGGCAGCTGCAGCGCGCCGTGGCCGAGGGCGTGCCGGTCCGCGGCTATTTCCTGTGGACGCTGATGGACAATTTCGAATGGATCTACGGCTACGAAAAGCGCTTCGGGCTCATCCACGTCGATTTTGAAACCCAGCGCCGGACACCGAAGCTCAGTGCGTCGTTTTATCGCGACGTGGTGACGCGCAACGCGATCGGCGCCTGAAGCCGTTCAATAATAGCGCACCAGCTGCGGCTGGGGCATCGAAGCCTGGTGTGACGGCGCGCGATCACCTTTGACCGCCACAGTCACGGCGCGTTCATGCCGCACGTTCCGCGACGATTCGTGGCTGATAAACATGCTGGCGGCGCCGACCATCAAGACGACATAAAGGCCGAAGATGCCACCGACGCGGCGCCAGTAGATCCGGCGGCTGTCGGGGGTCAGGCTTTCGATCAAGCTGCGCATGACTGCCTCCTCCTCGAGGAACTGATGGCGCTGCGTATAGCTTGCACTCCGGCCCCGGTGTGTGACGTACTTCACAGAAGCCGCTTTAAAATGGAGAACCCGTGACCGGTCCGGAACTGAAGAAACTGCGCGAAGACCTCGGTGAGGCGATCGGCCAACCCCTTGGCGTAGCCGACATGGCCAAGCTCTGCGGGTTGCCGCCTGAAGACGGCGCCAACACGATTCGGAAATGGGAAGTCACCGGCCCGACCGGCCCCGTCGCCGAACTGCTGCGCATCCTGGCGATGGCCAGCGACCGCTATCCCATCCTCGACATGTTCAACGTGTTCGACCGCCATGACGTCGACGAAAAGGACCGGCCGGCACGGCGGCAGGCGTTCCGCGAACAGATGCGCGGCGACGTGCGGCGGCGCATTGCCTAAGGCAAAGCTTTCGCGCCGCGCGCCCGAGGGACCCGATTTTAAGGCTTCATTAAGCTTGCATTAGGACGCCGTTAAGCACAGAAAATAGGGCTTCGTTAAGCACAAAAAACGTTTGTTCTCCAATGGGTTGGGTAATCGATCGGTGTGCCCGGCAAGTGACAGCATTTTATTCAAAAGCTGTCTAACTGCACGCCATGGACGGCGCCCGCATGTGGCGCCTCCCAACGATTTTCCGGAGACCCACGACCATGAAGAAGTTTCTGCTCGCTACTGTCGCTCTCGCAGCCATCGGCGCGGCGTCCCCGGCGCTCGGCGCCGACATGGGCGCACGGCCCTACTACAACAAGGCGCCGGCCTATGCCGCGCCGCTCTACAACTGGACCGGTTTCTATCTCGGCGCCCATGTCGGCGGCGCCTTCTCGAGCAGCAACACTTTCAACGGCCTGGTGCTCAGCGACTACAGCGCGCGCCTGCTGGGCGGCGTGCAGGCCGGTGCCGATTATCAGTTCGCGCCGAACTGGGTCATCGGCGCCGAGGGCCAGTACAGCTGGCTCGGCCAGAACAACCTCAGTTCGGTGTTCCCGAACGGCTTCGTCTACAACAATGATCAGCGCGCGATCGCTTCGATCACCGCCCGGATCGGCTACACCTGGGGTCCGGGCATGCTCTATGTCAAAGGCGGCTACGCCTATTCGGACAATCGCGACACCCTGACCTTTGCCGGCGTTCCGGTCGGGTTCACGCTCGATAAGAATCACAGCAATGGCTACACCGTCGGCGCCGGCGTCGAATACATGTTCGCTCCGAACTGGTCGGCCAAGGGCGAATACATGTACTACGATTTCGGCACCACCCGCTTCGTGACCCCGGTCGCGCTGGTCCCCTTTGGCACCTTCCATAACGACGAGCATACGTTGAAGGTTGGCGTCAATTATCGGTTCAACTTCGCGGGCGCGCGCTACTGATCGCTTCTACAGGGAGGCGCGAAAAGGCCGGCTTGAACGCCGGCCTTTTTGTTTGCGCCATGTTGTTTGCGCCATGGCGTTTCCCAGCGAAGCGGCTCCCACCTTTCAAACATTGTTGGATGGCGGGCCAGCGCTCAAATCGCGAAAAGCGTCCGCATTTTCCCGACTTGTTAACCGGGTACCACGATACTGCCGCGCGGGGAATCATCCAGGGATAGCGGGACGGGGCGGCGGCAAATGGCGTTACGATTCAGCATCGGCAAGATCAGGCTCAAGGGTTTCAGCTTTCCGAAATTCGGCGTTAGAGGCAGCCTGTTTGCCGCCTTCGCCGTCATCGCCGGCATGGCGATCGTGATCAGCGCCGGCGCCGGCCTGGTGCTCGGACATCTCGGCGGCGCCATGGTCGACCTGAGCGGACGGGACATCCCCCGCCTCGCGGCCAGCCTGCAATTGTCGGCGGAAAGCGCCAGTCTTGCCAGCCAGGGCCCGGGGCTGCTCGCCTCCCGCAGCGAGGAGATGCTGAACGAACGCTCCAAAAAAATGCAGGAGACCCAGCGCATCACCCTGCAAAGGCTTGCCGAGATCACCAAGCTCGGCGCCAACAAGGATACCGTCGCAGCCCTCACCGAGACGGTGAAAAACATCGAGGACATGATCAAGAGTCTGGGCGGCGCGGCACGCGAACGGCTCGAAACCGGCGCCCAGCACGAAAAACTGTATGAAGCGCTGCGCACGGCCCAGGCCGCGTTCGTCAAGGCCGCCGCGCCCGCGATGGTCGACGCCCAGACCCAGCTCAGCAGCATCTTCGGCGCCGCCAGCTTCAACCAGGACGAAGCCACCAAGGCGGAGAAAACGGTCGAGCAGATCAGCGACATCATCGCCGCCGGCAATCTGACCGCGTTCAACATGATGGCCGCGCTTTCATCCGAGAGCAGCGACACGCTCGAGACCATCGAGAAGCAAACCCGCATTGCGCAGCAGCGCGTTAAATCGAACCTCGACCAGCTTCCCAAGGGTTCGCTGACGACTGCACTGAGCAACGCCTCGAAAGCCCTGCTGGCGCTCGGCGAAGGCAAGACCGGCGTCTTCAAGGTCCGCCAGAAGGAACTGGACGCCACGGATTACGGCCAGACCATCCTGGAAGAAACCCGCAAGCTCAATGTCGGCCTCGGCATCAGCGTGCAGCAACTGGTGGACGGGGTGCGCGGCGAGACCGACGCCTCGACCCAGCAGGCGGGCAAGGAGATTTCGCTCGCAACCACCGTCATGCTCGCGCTCGGTGCGGCGACCCTGATCGGATCGGTGCTGTTCGTCTGGCTCTATGTCGGCCGCAACATTCTGCGGCGCATCGGCAATCTGCAGCGTTCGATGCAGCTGCTCTCCAGCGGCGACCTTGAATCAGAGATCTATCAGTCCAGCCAGAAGGACGAGATCGCGGCGATGGCCAATTCGCTGCACGTGTTCCGCGAGAGCATGATCCAGAGCCGGGCGCTCACCGCCGACCAGGACCAGGATCGCATCGCCAAGGCCGAGCGCGCCACCCGCATGGAAGCCCGCATCGTCGAGTTCGAAACCACCGTGCGCACGGCGCTGGACAGTTTGCAGGAAGCGGCCGGCTCGATGCAGACCACCGCGCAGAGCATGTCGGCGACCGCCGATCAGTCCAGCGCGCTGGTGAGCGCGGTGGCCTCCGCCGCCGAGGAGACCTCGGTCAACGTGCAGACCGTGTCGTCGGGCACCGAGGAACTGTCGTCGTCGATCGAGGAAATCGGCCGCCAGGTCGTCACCTCGGCGGAGATTGCCCGCAAGGCGGTCGAGGAAGCCGGCGCCACCGATGCCACCATGCAGGGCCTGGCCGACAACGCCGCCCGCATCAGCGTGGTGGTCGATCTGATCCAGACCATCGCCTCGCAGACCAATTTGCTGGCGCTGAACGCCACCATCGAAGCCGCGCGCGCCGGTGAAGCGGGCCGCGGTTTCGCCGTGGTCGCCTCCGAGGTCAAGAGCCTCGCCACCCAGACCGCGAAGGCCACCGACGAGATCCGCCAGCAGATCGTCAGCATGCAGACGGTGACGACATCGGCGGTGTCAGCGATCCGCAGCATCAGCACCACGATCGTCGAGATCAACGACGTCACGACAGCGATCGCGGCCGCGGTCGAGGAGCAGGGCGCGGCGACGCGCGAGATCGCGCGCAACATTTCGCATGCCGCCGGCGGCACCAGCGAGGTCTCCAGCAACATCGTCGGTGTCTCCAGCGCCTCGACCGAAGCCGGCTCCGCCGCCAGCGAAGTCTTGACCGCCTCCGGCGCGCTCCGCCGCGAAGCCGACGTGCTGCGCGCGGAAATCGACGCGTTCCTGGGGAATATCCGGGCGGCGTAGGCCACAAAGGCGCGGTCATTCCGGGGCGTCCGAAGGACGAACCTCAGGTGCGCAATTGCGCACCGGGGAATCTCGAGATTCCGGGTTCTATGCTTCGCATAGCCCCGGAATGACGACCAATCGGCCGTCCATGTGTTTTGGCCAAACCAGCACCCGTTTTTTCGGCTAGCGCCGCACCAATTGTGCGGGTAAGTCGGTGGGATGCACTCGAAAACCGACCCCGTTCAGTCCTCCGCCGAGGCCCTCCGATACCCCTGGGAACATCACCCCGGCCAGGATCAGGTCGTCGAGGTGCTGCCGGGCGTGTTGTGGGTCCGGCTGAAGCTGCCGTTCCGGCTCAATCACGTGAACATCTACCTGCTCGCCGACGGCGACGGCTGGGCGATGATCGATTCCGGGTTCGGCAATGAGGAAACCATCGAAGCCTGGACCACGCTGTTCGAGGGCCCGCTCCGGCACGTGAAAATCTCCCGCCTGATCGTGACCCATTCGCATCCCGATCACGTCGGTCTGGCAGGCTGGGTCACGGAGCGCTTCGACTGTCCCCTGCAGATGTCGCAGGTCGAATATCTGCAGTCGGTCTATCACCAGAACCGCGGCACCGAGGAGCGCCGCAACGCGCAGCGGCTGTTTTTCCGCCGTCACGGCATGGACGAGAGCCTGACCGACACGCTGCTGAGCCGCGGCCAGGATTATCTGAAGCAGGTGTCGATCCTGCCGCCGTCCTATCGCCGCATCGCGCATGGCGACGAGATTTCCATCGGCACGCGGCGCTTCAAGGTCATCACCGGCGGCGGCCACGCGCTCGACCAGGTGATGCTGTATTGCGCCGCCGACAAATTGTTCCTTTCCGCCGACCAGGTGCTGAGCAAGATCTCGCCCAATGTCAGCGTCTGGGCGGTCGAGCCCAACCAGAACTCGCTCGGGGAATATCTGGCCTCGCTGGCGAGCCTCACCACCACGCTGCCCTATGACGTCATGGTGCTGCCCGGCCATGGCGTACCATTCTACGGCCTCAAGACCCGGATCAAGCAGCTGGCCGATCATCACGAGGACCGCTGCCGCCTGATCGCCGAAGCCTGCCGGACCGTGCCGCAGACCTCGAAGGAACTGGTGCCGGTCGTGTTCCACAAGCACGTGCTCGACGCCCACCAGATGGGCTTTGCCGCCGGCGAACTGATCGCCCACGTCAACTACATGCTGGTCGAGGGACGTCTGACTTCTGAGGTCACCGACGGCGTGCTGTATTTCCGGACCACCTGACGCGCCCAACTAATCCATAGCTATTGGGCCTAAAAGGGCGCACGGTCGCGCCATGCTATCCCGGCTGTCGTGCCAGACGAACTTCCACATTGAAGCCTTTCCCAGCGGCGGCATTGATTTGACGCCGTCATGCTGACGCGCGCGGCACTGCTTTTTGAGAACGGATTGCCTGATCTTCCGGCGCTGCTGATCGAGCCGCATCGCAATCCCGGCGGAATTTGGCGCATCAAATTCAGCTATGAGGCGAGCGAGCCGCTTTCGATGAGCGCGGTGCAGGCATCGAACATGGCAGCGGCGCTTCAGGAGATCGGAGAGGCCGAACTGGCTGACGAGATCGACGGCGCGCTGAAGAGCGCGGTTCGCTATTCGTCGATGTGACTTTCTGAAATGTGACCTTTCTGACCGTACCTTCTGCGCCCGGGTGATTACGCCCGCAAAGGAAAATAGATGAAAATAATTGTCGCCGTCCTGGCGCTGTGCGCCTTCGCACAGAACGCGTTCGCTGCAAGCCCGGAATGCCGCGCGGTCGAAGGCAACAGCGCACGGCTCGCCTGCTACGACGCAGCGCAGCCTCCGAAAATCGCAACGCCCAAGGAAATATCGAGGGAAATATCCAAGGAAAAACCCAGGGCGATCGAGAGCGACGCCTTACGACCCGAATACAAGGATCCTTTCCTCGCCGAGAACGCCCGCACCACGTCCAAACTGAACAACATCTGTCGCGGCTGCTGAGCCACGGCCGACGAAGAAGGACGACAATGGCCAAAGTGTCGGACTATCGAATCATTACCTTTCAGCGGCAGCCCGGACTTTGGCGGGCCAATATGACGCCTATCGTCCAGCCCCCGACGATCACGCGGGGCGCGGCGATCCGGGGCTTTGTGACGGCCGAAGACAGCAAGTCCGAAGACGACGCCCTGATCGCGGCCAATCGCGCCATCAGGGAACTCGATTCCTGAACCGGCTCGGCCGCCCCTTGGATTACTCGTGGTTTCAGCCGCACCGCCAAAATACCGGGACCGTAAATCGCGCCTAGCGCGTTGATCGAGATCAATATTTGCCCTGCCTCGGGTGCATCCCGGAGGCCCGCTGAATTGTGGGATTTCACATAGACACCAAACCTGGAAAAGCTCTAAAAAGAGCCCACGCCGCTCCGGCCGGTTCCGTTTCGGGTCTTGTGATGGATTACAGCAAATTCTTCTCCGCCGCCCTCAACCGCCTGCATGACGAGCGGCGCTACCGGGTTTTCGCCGACCTCGAGCGGATCGCGGGCCGCTTCCCGCATGCGGTCTGGCACTCGCCGAAGGGCCAGCGCAGCGTCGTGATCTGGTGCTCCAACGACTATCTCGGCATGGGCCAGCACCCGAAAGTGGTCGGCGCCATGGTCGAGACCGCCACGAGAGTGGGCACCGGCGCCGGCGGCACCCGCAACATCGCCGGAACCCATCACCCGCTGGTGCAGCTGGAGGCCGAACTGGCCGATCTGCACGGCAAGGAAGCCTCGCTGCTGTTCACCTCGGGCTACGTCTCGAACCAGACCGGCATCGCGACCATCGCCAAACTGATTCCGAACTGCCTCATTCTGTCCGACGCGCTCAACCATAATTCGATGATCGAAGGCGTGCGCCAGGCCGGCTGCGATCGCCAGATCTTCCGCCACAGCGACATGGCGCATCTGGAAGAGCTGTTGATTGCCGCAGGCCCCGACCGGCCCAAGCTGATCGCCTGCGAGAGCCTTTATTCGATGGACGGCGACATCGCGCCGCTCGCCAAAATCTGCGATCTCGCCGAAAAATACGGCGCGATGACCTATGTGGACGAAGTGCACGCCGTCGGCATGTACGGCCCGCGCGGCGGCGGCATCGCCGAGCGTGACGGCGTCATGCACCGCATCGACGTGCTCGAAGGCACGCTGGCCAAAGCATTCGGTTGCCTCGGCGGCTATATCGCAGGGAAGGCCGACATCATCGATGCCGTCCGTTCCTACGCGCCGGGCTTCATCTTCACGACCGCGCTGCCGCCGGCGATCTGCTCGGCCGCGACAGCGGCAATCCGCCACCTGAAAACCTCGAACTGGGAGCGCGAGCGCCACCAGGACCGCGCCGCCCGCGTCAAGGCGATCCTGAACGCCGCGGGCCTGCCCGTGATGTCGAGCGAGACCCACATCGTGCCGCTGTTCGTCGGCGACCCCGAGAACTGCAAGAAGGCGTCCGACATCCTGCTCGAAGAGCACGGCATCTACATCCAGCCGATCAACTATCCGACCGTCGCCAAGGGAACCGAGCGCCTCCGGATCACGCCCTCGCCCTACCATGATGACAGCCTGATCGATCACCTGGCCGAAGCGCTGCTGCAGGTCTGGGAACGGCTTGGCCTGCCGCTGAAGCAGAAATCGCTGGCGGCCGAGTAACCCTACCAATCCGAACTCCGGGAAATTGAGCCGGTAGCGCGGTGCGCTGCCGGCTCAATGCGTTTATACTGGTGCTTCCGGTCCGGCGCGGCGGAACAAGAGGCGCCCGAACAGAGGCCGGGAAGGGAGACAGGCAGCAATGCTGCACGACTGGGGCGTGATCGCCGCCGCATTCGCCTATATCGGACTGCTGTTCTTCGTCGCCAGCTATGGCGACCGCCTGTCGCCGAGCCAACGCGGCCGCGCCAGCATGATGATCTATCCGCTGTCGCTGGCGATCTACTGCACCTCCTGGACCTTCTTCGGCTCGGTCGGCTTCGCCAGCCGCACCAGCGTCGAGTTCCTCGCGATCTATGTCGGCCCGATCCTGATGATCGGATTGTGCACGCCGCTGCTCCGCCGCGTGATCCAGCTGGCCAAATCGCAGAACATCACCTCGATCGCCGACTTTATCGCCGCCCGCTACGGCAAGAGCCAGGCGGTGGCCGCGACCGTGGCCGTCATCGCGATTATCGGATCGGTGCCCTACATCGCGCTGCAGCTCAAGGCGATGTCTTCCTCGCTGGAGACAATCCTGAGCGAAGACAAGCTGTTCTCCTCGATCCCGCTGATAGGCGACATCGCACTGGTGGTGACGCTGGCGATGGCCGTGTTCGCCGTGCTGTTCGGAACCCGCCAGACCGACGCCACCGAACACCAGCACGGGTTGATGCTGGCGATCGCCACCGAATCCCTCGTCAAGCTGGTGGCGTTTCTCGCCGCCGGCCTCTTCGTCACCTTCTGGATGTTCTCGCCGGTCGAACTGATCGAACGCGCGATGAAGACGCCGGAAGCGATGCGCGCGATCAACTACTCGCCTTCAATCGGCAATTTCCTGACCATGACGCTGCTGTCGTTCTGCGCGATCATGCTGCTGCCGCGGCAGTTTCACGTCAGCGTGGTCGAAAATTCCAGCATCGACGAGGTCAATCGCGCACGCTGGCTGTTTCCGCTTTACCTGGTCGCCATCAATCTCTTCGTGATCCCGATCGCGATCGCCGGCCTCGTCACCTTCCCGTTCGGCGCCGTCGACAGCGACATGTTCGTGCTGGCGTTGCCGATCGAGGGAAACGCTCCCTTGCTCAGCATCGCCGTCTTTGTCGGCGGCCTGTCGGCCGCGACCGCGATGGTGATCGTGGAATGCGTGGCGCTTTCCATCATGGTTTCGAACGACATCGTCTTGCCGCTGGTGCTGCAGCGGAGCCCGCGCACGCGCGTGGGCCAGCAGGATTTCGGCGACTTCCTGCTCAAGGTGCGGCGCTTTGCGATCTTCGCCATCATGGTGATGGCCTATTTCTACTACCGCGCGCTCGGCAGCACCCAACTGGCGGCGATCGGGCTGTTGTCGTTCGCGGCCCTCGCCCAGCTCGCGCCGGCCTTCTTCGGCGGCCTGTTCTGGCGGCGGGCCACCGCGCACGGCGCCATGGGCGGCATGCTGGTCGGCGTCGCCGTGTGGACCTATACGCTGTTCCTGCCGAGCTTCCTCGAAACCACCACTGCGGGTTTGCAATTCCTGCAGCACGGACCGTTCGGCATCGAGGCGCTGCGACCACGGGCGCTGTTCGGCGCCGATCTGCCGCCGCTGATGCATGGCGTGCTGTGGTCGCTCGGGCTCAACATCCTGACCTACGTCGCGATGTCGATGGCGCGCCAGCCGTCGTCGATCGAACGGTTGCAGGCCGACCTGTTCGTGCCGAGCACGCTGACGCCGATCACGCCGACTTTCCGGCGCTGGCGCACCACGGTCACGGTGCAGGATATCCAGAGCACGGTGGCGCAATATCTCGGCCCCGACCGCGCCCGCCAGGCGTTCGAGACGTTTACCGCCGACCATCCCGGCCATCTCGATCCGGCCGCGCCCGCCGATTTCGAATTGCTGCAGCACGCCGAGCGCCTGATCGCGTCCTCGATCGGAGCGGCCTCCTCGCGCCTCGTGATGTCGCTGTTGCTGCGCAAACGCACCGTCTCCGCCAAGGCGGCGCTGAAACTGCTCGACGATTCCCATGCCGCGCTGCATTTCAACCGCGAGATCCTGCAGACCGCGCTAAACCATGTGCGCCAGGGCATTGCGGTATTCGACGCCGATCTGCAGCTGATCTGCTCGAACGCGCAGTTCGGCGAAATCCTCGCGCTGCCGCCGCATCTGGTCCAGCTCGGGATTCCCTTGCAGGAAATCCTCGAATTCATGGACGCCGTCAGCCCTCCCGGCTCCGGCAACAGCGACGCCCTGCTGGCGCTGCGGCTGAAAGCCTACACCACCGAGGGCGAGCCCTATCTGGAACGCCTGCCCGACCGCCACATGGTGATCGAGGTCCGCTCCAACCGGATGCCGGGCGGCGGGCTCGTGATCACCTTCTCCGACGTCACGCCGAGCTTCGAGGCGGCGGAAGCGCTGGAGCGCGCCAATGCGACGCTGGAGAAGCGGGTACGGGACCGCACCGAGGAACTCACCCGGCTGAATTCCGAACTGGCGCTGGCCAAGAGCACCGCCGAGGACGCCAACATCTCGAAGACGCGGTTTCTCGCGGCCGCCAGCCACGACATCCTGCAGCCGCTGAACGCGGCGCGGCTTTATGTCACGAGCCTGGTCGAGCGCCAGAGCGGCGGCGAGGATTCGCGCCTGGTCGAGAACATCGACGACTCGCTGGAAGCGATCGAGGAAATCCTCGGCGCGCTGCTGGACATCTCGCGGCTCGACGCCGGCGCGATGACCACCTCGATCACCAGCTTCAAGATGGCCGATTTGATGCGGTCGCTGGAAATCGAATTCGCCCCGATCGCCCGCGCCAAGGGGCTGAAGCTGACCTTCGTGCCGTGCTCGCTGCCGGTCGAATCCGACCGCGCGCTGCTGCGCCGGCTGCTGCAGAACTTCATATCCAACGCCATCAAATATACCCCGCGCGGGCGGGTGCTGGTCGGCTGCCGCCGCCGCGGGCAAACCCTACAGATCGGCATCTATGATACCGGCGTCGGAATTCCCGTGCAGAAGCGCGGCGAGATCTTCAAGGAATTCCACCGTCTCGAACAGGGCGCGCGGATCGCGCGCGGGCTCGGCCTCGGGCTCTCGATCGTCGAGCGGCTGGCGCGGGTGCTCAACCACGGCATCGCGCTATCAGCCAATGCCGGCGGCGGCTCGGTGTTCTCGGTGACGGTGCCGGTCGCCAAGGCGGTCAACTATACCGCCGCGGTCACCAGCGCGACGCCGCTCTCGAAAACGCCGATGAGCGGCGCATTGATCGTCTGCATCGAAAACGATCCGGCGATCCTTGATGGCATGAAGACGCTGCTCACGGCGTGGGACGCCGAGGTGATCGCGGTGGCTGACCCCGAGGCTGCGATCGCCGCGATCGAGACGTCAGGCGGAAGCGTCACCGGCCTTCTGGTCGACTATCACCTCGACCGCGGCAACGGCGTCGCCGCGATCCGCGAGATCCGCCGCCGTTTCGGCGAGAATATTCCGGCCATCCTGATCACGGCGGACCGCAGTCCGAACGTGCGGGCGGCCGCGCGCGAGGAAAATATCGCGGTGCTGAACAAGCCGGTCAAACCGGCATCGCTGCGGGCGCTGCTCGGCCAGTGGCGCGCCCAGCAACTGGTCGCGGCGGAGTAGGCGCGGACATGGCGCGAAGAGCGTAGGATGGGTGGAGCGCAGCGATACCCATCCTACAATCTGCCACCATTACCAATCCATCGTCGCCCCGACCATCCGAGCCAATTCCGGATCGTCAAAGTTCGCGGCCGTCGTGACGGCGCCTGCCGCGACCATGTCAGCATGAGCAAGGCTCGTTCTTATCCCGATCGTCGCAATACCTGCGGCCGAGGCGGATTGAATGCCGGAGCGGGAATCCTCGAACGCAACGGACAGAGCGGCTGCGGCACCCACCGCGCGCAAGCCTTCCAGATACGGCATGGGATGCGGCTTGCCGTGGGCAAGTTCATCGCCGATGACGAGCGCCTTGAACCGGTCCATGATCCCAAGTCCGGAGAGCAACATCTCGGCGTTCAGCCGCGGCGCGTTGGTCACCGCGACCATGGGGATGCCAGCGCGATCCGCGCGCGCAAGCAGCGCCATCAGGCCGGGCAATGGCTGGACTTTCCCGGCAACAAGCTTGCGGAAGGTTGCTTCCTTCTCGTCGATGATCGCCGTCTGGCGCGTCGGTGGTTCCTCGGCCAGAAACCGCGCGCTGATCGAGGCGTTGGAGAAGCCCTGAAGCTCCTTGCTGAAGCGCGCGTGATCAAAGGTGTGACCGCGGGGACCGAGGACCTGATTGAACGCTTCCAGATGAAGCGCATCGGTGTCGGCCAGCGTGCCGTCGATGTCGAACAGCAGCGCTTTCCCTGATACTGGCGGCATTCGGATTGCTTTGCCGTTACGCCGTCGGCGTACCCTGGCGCCACTGGCCGCCGGAGATTTTCGCGGCTGCGATCACGGCCTGGGTACGGCTTTCGACGCCGAGCTTCTGCAGGATCGCCGAGACATGCGCCTTGATGGTCGCTTCCGAGACGCCGAGTTCATAGGCGATCTGCTTGTTGAGCAGCCCCTCCGACAGCATCATCAGCACCCTCACCTGCTGCGGGGTCAGCGTCACCAGCCGGTCGCGCAGCCGCGTCATGTCCGGGTCGGCGGCGGAAGACAGGTCGGTGTCCTGCGGAACCCAGACGTCGCCTTCCATCACCTTCATGATGGCGTCGCGCAGCGTCTCGACCCCGAAGCGCTTGGGAATGAAACCGGAGGCCCCGAAATCGAGCGACCGTCGGATGGTTCCGGCGTCGTCGCTGGCGGAGACGATCACGACCGGAATCGCCGGATATTGCGCGCGCAGGTAAATCAGGCCGGAGAAGCCCGAGATCCCCGGCATGGTCAGATCGAGCAGGATCAGATCGACGTCGGAGTCCCGTTCCAGCAGCGCCGTGAGGTCGTCGAACGAGCCCGCCTCGCTGATCACGGCCGAGCTGACGACACTCGCGACCGCTTGCCGCAGGGCGTCGCGGAACAGCGGGTGGTCATCGGCGATGACGAGATGGGTGCTGGCAACGGTCGTCATGGATGTCTCGCAATCGGCTTGCGGTAAGCCTGTAATCGCTTTGTCTCCCGGCAGGCGGCCACGTGCAAGAGCGCAATCCTATCACGTCTGAAAGCAGTTAATCCGCCCGCTTGTGCGCCGCAATAGTGCGGGCCTGACCGACCCGATCCGGGTCACGATCGACGGTGCCGGGATGCCCGACGCCCCTGTTGCAGCCGTGCAAAGGGCCAAAAGTCGTATTGGGGCAGGTTTCACGGGGATGTTACCGTAAGACGAAGCCCACAGCTCAATCCGGCCAAGTTCGGCGACGGGCGGACTTTGCATCAATAGATATTCAGGGGAGCGATCGAGATGTCCACAATGGCTGCAACATCCACGCGAACGGGGGGAATGACGAAGGACGAACGTTTCGTCATTCTGGCTTCGTCACTCGGCACGGTTTTCGAATGGTATGATTTCTACCTGTTCGGTTCGCTTGCCAGCGTGATCGGCGCGCAATTCTTCGGCGTCATTGATCCCGCAACCAATCAGCCGATGTTCAACCAGGCCACCCGCGACATCTTCGCGCTGCTGGCGTTCGCCGCGGGCTTCATCGTTCGTCCGTTCGGCGCCATCGTGTTCGGCCGGGTCGGCGACATCGTCGGCCGCAAATACACCTTCCTCGTCACCATCCTGATCATGGGCCTGTCGACCTTCATCGTCGGCATCCTGCCCAATGCGGCGACCATCGGCATCGCGGCGCCGATCATCCTGATCGGCTTGCGACTGTTGCAGGGCCTCGCACTCGGCGGCGAATACGGAGGTGCGGCGACCTACGTGGCCGAACATGCCCCGATGGGCAAACGCGGCTATTACACCTCGTTCATCCAGACCACGGCAACGCTCGGCCTGTTCCTGTCGCTGCTGGTGATCCTGTTCACCCGTACGGCGCTGGGCGAGCCTGATTTCGCCGCATGGGGCTGGCGTATTCCGTTCCTGGTGTCGGTCTTGCTGCTCGGCATCTCGGTCTGGATCCGGCTTCGCCTGAACGAATCGCCGGTGTTCCAGAAGATGAAGGACGAGGGCAAGAGCTCAAAGGCTCCGCTGACCGAAGCCTTCGCCAACTGGAGCAATGCCAAGATCGTCATTATCGCGCTGGTCGGCGGCGTGATGGGCCAGGGCGTGGTCTGGTACACGGGCCAGTTCTACGCGCTGTTCTTCATGCAATCGATCCTCAAGGTCGACGGTTACACCGCCAACCTGCTGATCGCCTGGTCGTTGCTGTTCGGCACCGGCTTCTTCATCGTGTTCGGTGCGCTGTCCGACAAGATCGGCCGCAAGCCGATCATTCTGGCAGGCTGCCTGATCGCGGCGCTGACCTTCTTCCCGATCTTCAAGATGATCACCACCAACGCCAACCCGGCGCTGGAGAAAGCCATCGAGACGGTCAAGGTCGAGGTGGTCGCCGATCCCAAGGCCTGCGGCGACCTGTTCAACCCGGTCGGCACCCGCGTCTTCACCGCGCCTTGCGACACCGCCCGCGCCTATCTCGCCCAGCAGTCGGTCAAGTATTCGACCCGCTATGAAGGCACCGGCGTGAAGGTCGTCGTCAACGGCAAGGACGTGGCTTACACGGATGCCAAGACATCGAACCCGGCGGTGCTGGCCGCGGTGCAGGGCGCAGGCTATCCGAAGGCCGGCGACGCCCAGATCGTGAAGATGGCGCACCCGTTCGACATCTTCAAACCGCGGGTCGCGGCGGTGATCGGGCTGTTGTTCATCCTGGTGATCTTCGTCACCATGGTGTACGGGCCGATCGCGGCGATGCTGGTCGAACTGTTCCCGACCAAGATCCGCTACACCTCGATGTCGCTGCCCTACCACATCGGCAACGGCTGGTTCGGCGGTCTCTTGCCCGCGACCTCGTTCGCGATCGTGGCTTCGACCGGCGATATCTACGCAGGTCTCTGGTACCCGATCATCTTCGCATCGATCACCGCGGTCGTCGGCTTCTTCTTCCTGCCGGAAACCAAGGACGTCGACATCACGAAGTAACCCGGTTTCGTCCGTCGGGAAGCCGGCGGACGATCACAACACGAACCGGCCGCGGAGCGATCCGCGGCCGGTTCTACTTTTGGCTGGCGCGAATCAAGCCGTGACGCCGATAAACTGCAGCACGATCTCGCGCCGATGCGGCCGCGCCCGGTGCTCGATCAGATAGATCCCCTGCCATGTTCCCAGCGCCAGCGCGCCGCGCAGCACCGGGACCTGCAGCGAGGTCGCGGTCAACATGGTCTTGATGTGCGCGGGCATGTCATCGGGGCCTTCGGTGTCGTGGCGCCATCCGGCGTTTTCGGGCGCGGCCCGGTTCAGCGCCGTCAAGAGATCGCCCAGCACCGTCGGGTCGGCATTTTCCTGAATCGTCAGCGACGCCGAGGTGTGACGGATGAACAGCGTCACCGCCCCTTCGCGCGCGCCGGCCTCGCGCACGAATTTTGCGATCTCGGCCGTAAGGTCGGTAAAGCCCGGTCCCGGGGTTTGTACAGTCAGCAGCGAGGAGGCGACGCTCGTCGCGGTGACGCTGGAGGATGGCGTGCGGGACAGCGATTTATTTGGAGGCACGAATTATCTCTCCACATGTCGTCCCTGCGAAAGCAGGGACCCATACTCCGCGGCCTCTCGATTGCGGGCGCGCGGAGTTAATACCTCTTGCAAACAATCCGCGACGGTGGCTATGGGTCCCTGCTTTCGCAGGGACGACAGCCGCAACACTCCGTCAAATCCTGCCGTTGACGTCCTTCTGCACGCGGTTGGCCATCTCGATCAACCGCCGCCAGGCCCGCTCCAGGAACGACATCATGCGATCCATGTCGCGATCGCTCGGCAGTGGAATTTCGATCTTGCGTTCGCCCTCGGCGATCTTTGGGTCGTTCTTGGGCTCGTTCTTCTTCAGCGAGTCGGATTTCGGCATCGGCTCTTCGATCTTGCCGGCAACGGTTGGTTCGCGCGAAGCAAGGTTCTTCCTGAGTTTTTCGTTGTCGGCCTGCAGCCGGCCGATCTCCGCATCCAGCGCCGCACGCTCATCGGGCACCGCGTAACAGGCCCAGCCCGCGCCCGAATTGCTGCAGGTTGAAATCGCGCCGGTTCGGGTATCGAGCCGCAGCACGCCATCCGGCGTCGAGGACAGCGCATAACGGCCGTTCTCGGTATCCGGCATTGCCTTCGGAGGCGCGGCGCCGGCGCCGGCAACACCCAGCGCCAGCACGGCAACAACGGAGAGAAACAATCTGCAGTGAGACATTCTGGAGGACGACGCTGTGCTCATGGGCTTGCTCCGCCTTAAAGACAGTACCGGTTTCCTCAACCGCCAGGACACACACAGAAGCGCATCACACGACGCCTCTTCACGCAACGCCCTGGACCTTTGAGCTATAGGCCGCGCGACCGGACTTCAACGCGTCTCCCAGCAATTCTATCCGGTCCTGTCCCCAGAACACTTCGCCATCCAGCACATAGACCGGCGAGCCGAACACGTCGGCCGCCAGCGCATCCTGGCGATTCTGCTCATAGGCCGTGCTGATCGCATCAGTGGCGGATCGCTCCACCAATTGCTTGCCGGGCAGCCCGGATTCGTCGGCCAGTTGCGCAATCGTCGCGGGATCGGCCAGATTGAGCTGATCCTCCCACACGCCGGCAAAGCCCCGCAGCAGAAACCGCTCGGGATCGAGCCCGGCCTCGATCGCCGCGATCACGACGCCGTCGGCGAGCCGTGCGTTGAACGGCCAATTCGCGGGTTGAAGATGGAATTTCAGGCCGCGCTTGTCGCGCCAGCGCTGCAGCTCGACCATCCGGTAGCGCTGCCGCACCGGATGGCGTTTCATCAGTGGCAACCCGCCGGTTTCCGAGAACAGATCGACCAGCACCACGGGCTTGTGATTTACCTTGAGATCGTAGGTACTTACGAGATCGCTAAACGGCCCATGGCCGATATAGGCCCATGGCGATTGAAACGAGAAATAGTAATCGACCTGGCGCGGCATGCGGGCTCCGGGAACGGCTGATGAGAGGCGCTAGCGGCATCCCAACAGGTCAGCCGAATCGGCGCAAGATCGCCCCTTGCCGCGCCATGGCCTTTATGTTCGAACGGATTTTCTTGACGCGAACCAGCCTCTGCTTCGCTTCAAAACGCTTTTGCTGCTGCACTGCGATGACGGGTCCACAGGCTCGTGGAATATCTCTAAATAAATCCAGCGAAATCAAAGCACTAACTGGTTACGGCGCAATCTTGACTTGATTAGACGCGGTAAGTATGGTCCGCGCGGCTTTTAAGGGTGACGGGCGTAATTTCCATCAACCGCAGCATCGTTTAATGTCTTGGGCATGGCCGAAGACAAAAGCGACAACGCAGGTGGAAATCGCGATCAATCGTCGTCCGATGAAGCTGCGCTTTCCGCAAGGCTCGGAAGTCTCGATCACCGGTTGTCCGAAGTTCGTGACAGCCGAAAAATCAGGACTGATCAACCCGGTACTGAAAGCGGCGACAGGGCGGCCAGAGCTTCGGCGATGGCGCTTGGTTTCCGCCTTTCCTCGGAGTTGGTTGCGGGCGTTGCCGTCGGGGCAGGGATTGGCTGGGGTTTCGACTGGTTGTTGTCGACATCGCCGTTCGGTTTCATCGTGTTTTTGCTGCTCGGCTTCGTCGCCGGCGTGGTCAACGTGGTGAGATACGCGGGCGTAGCCTCGGGCAAACGCTGAGCGCCGACGGGAAGTCACGACATTTGAAATTCGATTGCCGGCAAGCTAGGCCGGCGGACCAAGGCCCGCGCGATGAAAATCGACCCGATTCATCAGTTCAACATCGAGCCCCTCTTCACGATCGGCCATATCGGCAATCAGACGATCGCCTTCACCAACTCGTCGCTCTACATGTTCATCGCGGTGGCGCTGACGGCGGTGCTGATGCTCGGTGGCGGGCGACAGCTGGTTCCCGGCCGTTTCCAGTCGGTCGCCGAAATCTCCTACGAGTTCGTCGCCAGCACCATTCGCAGCACCGCCGGCTCGGAAGGCATGAAGTTCTTCCCGCTGATCTTCACGCTGTTCATGTTCATCTGCGTCTCGAACCTCGTCGGCATCATTCCCTACACGTTCACGATTTCGAGCCACATCATCGTGACCGCCGCGCTGGCGTTCCTGGTGTTCTTCACCGTGCTGTTCTACGGCATCTACAAGAACGGCCTCAAGTTCTTCAAGATTTTCGTCCCCTCCGGCGTTCCGATCTACATCCTGCCGCTGGTCATGTTCATCGAAATCCTGTCGTTCTTCCTGCGGCCGGTTTCGCACAGCGTGCGTCTGTTCGCCAACATGCTGGCCGGGCACATCGCGCTGAAGGTGTTCGCTGGCTTCGTCGCGATGCTCGGCGTCTCGCTGGGCGCGGTCGGCTGGATCGGCGGCATCCTGCCGCTGGCGCTCACCGTCGCATTGACCGCGCTGGAACTGCTGGTCGCGTTCCTGCAGGCCTACGTGTTCGCGATCCTCACCTGCATCTACCTCAACGACGCCATTCATCCGGGACACTAAGCGGTCCGGAGAATTCCCACCCACAACTTCGTCTATCCCTCTAAGGAGCTCAAGAAAATGGAAGCATCAGCAGCAAAACTCATCGGCGCGGGCATCGCATGCATCGGCATGGGCGGCGCGGGCGTCGGCGTGGGCATCATCTTCGGCAACTACCTCGCCGCAGCGGTGCGCAATCCTTCCGCAGCCCAGGGCCAGTTCGGCAACCTGATCTTCGGCTTCGCCGTGACCGAAGCGCTCGGCATTTTCTCGCTGCTGATCGCGCTGCTGCTGCTGTTCGTTCCGCTCTGAGCTGCACCTTCCCGCGCCGCCCTCCGGCGGCGCGCATGACAGCAACAGGAGTACCCCGTGGCTGAAAAGAGTCAGGGCGCCCCCGCGAAGGGCCAGAAGACCGGCGCCCACACCGAAGCCGATGGTGGCCATCACGGCGGAGGATTTCCTCCGTTCGAGTCGAGCACCTTCGCTTCGCAGCTGGTGTCGCTGGTCATCGCATTCGTCGCGCTTTACCTGATCGTGTCGCGCATTGCGCTGCCGCGCGTCGGCGGCGTGATCGATGCACGTCAGAATGCGATCGAAGGCGATCTGGCGGCAGCGCAGAAGCTGAAGGACGAGTCAGCCGCGGCGCTGAAGGCGTATGAAGCCGATCTGGCTTCGGCGCGCTCCCGCGCCCAGGCCATCGGCGCCGAGACCCGCGAGAAGCTGAACGCGGCCTCGGAAGCCGAGCGCAAGACGCTGGAAGACCAGCTCTCCGCCAAGCTCGCCCAGGCCGAGAAAACTATCGCGGCAACGCGCGAGACCGCCATGAGCAACGTCCGTGGCATTGCCGCGGATGCGGCCGGCGCGATCGTGCAGCGGCTGACCGGCGTGCTGCCCGACGGCGGCGCGCTGAACAGCGCCGTCGATGCTTCGTTGAAGGGATAGATGATGTTCGCCCTGCCAGAAACCTGGGTTGCCATTGCGTTCGTCATCCTGATGGCGCTGTTTGCCTATCTCGGCATCCATCGCACGGTGTTCAAGGCGCTCGACCATCGCGCCGAGCGCATCAAGGCCGAACTCGACGACGCCCGCCGCCTGAAGGACGAGGCCGCCGCATTGCTCGCGGAATACAAGACCAAGCGCACCAGCGCCGAGCGTGAGGCCGAGGAAATCATCTCCAACGCCAGGGCCGAAGCCGAGCGGATCGCGGTCGAAGCCAAGGCCAAGATGGAAGACTTCGTCGCACGCCGCACCAAGACCGCCGAGAGCAAGATCGCCCTCGCCGAAGCGCAGGCGCTCGCCGACGTCCGTTCCGCCGCGGCCAATGCCGCAGTCGCCGCAGCGTCGACCATCCTGTCGCAGTCGGTGAAGGGCTCGGTGGCCGATGACCTGATGGCCAAGGGTATCGCCGAGGTTCGCGCCAAGCTGAACTGACAAGCTGAACTGAGCGGTTTCAAATCAAGAGACGGAAGCCGGCGCGATCATTTCGCGCCGGTTTTTTTATTGCGTGGGCGCCGCCTTCTTGCGCGGCGCCGGCCGCTCCGGCTTCAGGGCCTGCGGGTCGAAGCCGATGTAGAAGATGTAGTTGTCGCTGGTCCCGGGCGCAGGCACCGGATAGACCAGATCTTCGACCACCAGCGTAAAGGGCTCGCTCCCGGTCTCGGTCATGGTGACCGTGGTCTGATAGGCCTTGGTGGCAATGGTCTTTTCGCTGACCCCGCCCTGCACCACCGCGATGCGAAGCGGAACCTGCACCGACGACGGCGCGCCGGCAGGACCGGCAATGACGCGCCCCTGAATCCCGATCCGCGCGGTGATGACGCCGCCATTGAGGCTGCATTCCCGCGCCGTCTTGCCGATAGTCGCCTGGAACCGCAAATCGTTGCCGACCGGCTGCTTGCCGGGCGCGGCCACGGCATAGGTCGACGCGCCGGCCCTGACCCTCACCTCCGGACAGGTGAGGTCGCCGATATCCTCTTCAGCTTTCGGCGCTGCGCCCGGGGCCGGGGCCGGCTCGTCCGACTTGCCGCCGAACAGGCCCTTGAAGCGGTCGGTCAGCGACTGCGCCGACGCAGGCTGCGCGAGGCCGCAGCCGAGCCCGGCCACGACCGTGGCCGCGAGCGCTACCCTGAACAACCGATCATTACCCATGCGACGTCCCCGGTATCCACGTCATCTCGAAGTTATCTTCCCCCGGCGGGCCTTATAGCAGGCCAATGGCGGCGAACCCAAGGCCACCTGAAGGCGCGTGAGGCACCCGGCAAGGCCTGAAATCATGGGTTAGCCGCGGAAATCCTCATGCAGCATGCCGAACAGCAGATGGTCCTGCCAGACGCCGTTGATGCACAGATAGCGCCGCGCCAGCCCCTCGCGGGTAAAGCCGCATTTCTCGAGCACCCGGATCGAGGGCGTATTGGTGGGAATGCAGGCGGCCTCGATACGGTGCAAATTGAGCTCGCCGAACAGCGACGGCAGCAGCACCCGCAGCGCCGTCGTCATGTAACCGCGATGGGCATGGGGCTGGCCGACCCAATAGCCGATGGTGCCGGCCTGCACGATGCCGCGGCGGACATTGGCCAGCGTGATGCCGCCGATCATGGTGCCATCAGATTCGCGGAAAATGATGAACGGATAGGACCGGTCGGCCGCGATATCCTCGGCATAGCGCCGCAGCCGCCGCCGGAAGCCGGCCCGGGTAAGGTCATCCGACGGCCAGATCGGCTCCCACGGAGTCAGATAGGCCCGGCTCGATTCGCGCAATTGCGCCCATTGCAGGAAATCCGCCATCTGCGGGGCGCGCAGCAACAGGCCGTGGCCGCGCGGCACGAGTGCGGCCGGTCCGCTGGATGGCAACCGAAACAGGGCCATGCCCTAACTCCCAGAACGCCCGCTTGTCCATCTGGGCATGATCTTGTCGGAAAACCGGTATCCACTTTTCCGGATCATGCCCTAATGGAGCAGCGTCTTTGCCTTCACCTTGGTCAATCCTTCCGCAAAAGTCACCGCCGTGTCCAGACCCCTGCCGCTGCCGAGCGCCACGACCGCCGGCCGGCTGCGCGAAAGCAGGCCCCGTGCGGCATTGCGGGTCGATTCCACGCTGACCGCGTCGATCCGGGCAACCAGTTCCTCCGCCGTCAGCGGCCGGCCGTAAGCCAGCATATGGCGGGCCAGCTGCTCGGCGCGGGAGGAGCAGCTTTCCAGCGCCATCAAGAGCCCCGCCTTCATCTGCGCCTTGGCGCGGGCGATCTCGGCCTCGGTCAGGGTTTCCACCGCGTCGTTGATGACGTCGACGATCACTTCCATCATTTCCGGCGCATCGTTCGGATCGGTGCCGGTATAGAGGCCGAAAAACCCGGTGTCGCTATAGGGCGCATGGAAGGTGTAGATCGAGTAGCACAGCCCGCGCTTCTCGCGCACTTCCTGGAACAGCCGCGACGACATCCCGCCGCCGAGCGTGTTGGTGAACACCTGCAGCGAGAACAGCGACAGGTCGGTCTGCGGCACGCCCTCGAGCGCCAGCGTCATATGCGCCTGTTCGAGGTCGCGATGCACCACGCGCGAGCCGCCCTTGCCGAACATCGCTGCTTGCGGTTTCGGCGCCGGCGTTGCTTCAAAACTTGCAAAGCGCTCCGTCACTTCCTCGACGACGCGCTTGTGATCGACGGCGCCCGCCGCTGCCACCACCATGTCCGGCCCGCGATAATGCCTGGTCAGATAGCCGCGCAGCATGTCGCGATCGAATTTCTTCAGCGTCTTGGTGGTGCCGAGCAGCGACCGCCCCATCGGCTGGTCCGGATAGCAGAGCTCGTTGAGATGCTCGAACACGACGTCATCGGGCGTATCCTGCGCCGCGCCGATTTCCTGGGCGATGACGCCCTTCTCGCGCTCGAGTTCATCTGGCACGAAGGACGGATTGGCGAGGATGTCGGAGAGCACGTCGAGCGCCAGCGGCACGTCGGCCTTCAGCACCCGTGCATAATAGGCGGTGGTCTCGGTCGAGGTCCCCGCATTGAGGTCGCCGCCAACCGCTTCGATCTCTTCCACGATCTCGCGCGAGGAGCGCCGCGTGGTGCCTTTGAATGCCATGTGTTCGAGCAGATGCGAGATGCCGTGCTCGTCGGGCTTTTCGTCGCGGCCGCCGACGCCGGCCCACACGCCAAGTGCGGCGGTCTCCAGATGGGGCATGCTATCGGTAATGACGGTAAGGCCGGATACTAGCTTGGTGACGTCAACACTCATCCGGCAACTCCCTGCTTCGCCGCACGGCTCACCGAGCGCACGAATAGCTCCACTTCGGCTGAATCGTTTTTCATCACCGTGATGTGTTCAGATTTGGTCATCAGGCCGTCGAGCCAGGCCGGCAATTGCGGTCGCACGCCGCAGGCCGCCTCGACCGCATCGGGGAACTTGGCCGGATGCGCGGTCGACAGCACGATATTGGGGATCTTCGAATCCGAGGTGTCGCGGTCGGCCACCGCCAGCGCCACCGCGGTATGGGGATCGACGAGGTCGCCGGCCTCGCGCCAGGCGGCGCGGATCGTGGCCGCGGTCTCGGTCTCGTCGGCGCGGCCGGCGTCGAACTCCTCGCGAATCGCGGCCAGCGTCGCATCCGGCAGCACGAAGCGTCCGGACTGTTTCAGCGAACCCATCAGCCGCCGCACGCTGGCGGCATCGCGTTGACCAGCCTCGAACAGCAGCCGCTCGAAATTCGAGGACACCTGGATATCCATCGAGGGCGACGCGGACGCATGGACCTCGCGCACCTCGTAGATGCCGGTCTTCAGCGTGCGCGGCAGGATGTCGTTGATGTTCGACGCGATGCGCAACCAGCGGATCGGCAGGCCCATTTTCTTGGCGGCGTAGCCGGCAAAGATATCGCCGAAATTCCCGGTCGGCACCGTGAAATCGACCGTGCGCGCGGGCGCGCCGAGCGCCACCGCCGAGGTGAAATAATAAACCACCTGCGCAACCACCCGCGCCCAGTTGATCGAATTGACACCCGACAGCGAGACCGCATCGCGAAAGCCGTGATGATTGAACATCTCCTTCACGATCGCCTGGCAGTCGTCGAAATTGCCTTCGATCGCCAGCGCGTGCACGTTGGCCGCGCCCGTCGTCGTCATCATCCGCCGCTGCACGTCGGAAATCCGGCCATGCGGAAACAGCACGATCAGATCGACATTGTCGAGACCGGCAAAGGCGTCGACCGCGGCGCCGCCGGTATCGCCCGAGGTCGCCACGACGATGGTGGTGCGCTGCGCGCGCTTGGCCAGCACGTGATCCATCAGCCGCGAGATCAACTGCATCGCGACGTCCTTGAACGCGAGCGTCGGGCCATGGAAAAGTTCGAGCACGAACTGGCTGGAGCCGGTCTGCCGCAACGGCACGACCGCGGGATGGCGGAAGGTGGCGTAGGCTTCATTGGCCATGCGGCCGAGATCGGCGTCGGAGATCTCGCCGCCGGCGAACGGCCGGATCACCTCGACCGCGACTTCCCAATAGGGCCGTCCGAAAAATCCGGCGATGGTCTCGGGCGAAAGCTGCGGCCAGGTTTCAGGCACATAGAGACCGCCGTCGCGGGCAAGCCCGGTCAGCATCACATCGCAAAAACCCAGGGTGGGAGCCTCCCCCCGCGTCGAAATATACCGCGTCAAACCGCCCTCCAAAGGCGCTAGCTTCCGCTAACCCTTTGATATCTGTGAATTATTACCCTTCGCCAACGACAAAGCGCGCGGCACCTTAAAGCGTTTTCGCTCCTTGTGAAATGCCGCAATGGCGAAAAGGTGAGTGCGGGGGAGGCTTGCGCCATCCGGCGGTTACATTCTGGTGAAGCGCGCATTCTGCTAAATGTCGTCCCGGCGAACGCCGGGACCCATACGCCGCGGCGGTTATTTTGCGAAAGGTATCTAACGTCAGCGCTCTCACGGATAGGCCGCGGCGTATGGGTCCCGGCTCAAGGCCGGGACGACGGCGGTGTTTGTTGTTGCACCGTCATCCAAACGCAGCTTCGCACTCTCGCGGCGCATTGCGTCCGAGCTTTGCCAGAAATTTCCTTGCCCCCAAAATAAGAGGGCGCAGGGAAGACCGGGTGCGCGCTGCACCCGCGGTCTCGCGTGCGGTTTGCACAAAACAAAATGCACACGA